>NZ_JBHYQH010000017.1:0-137036 GCF_042746715.1 Streptomyces sp. NPDC058741
CGCCCGGGGGGGGGGGGGCGTCCCCCCCCTCCCCACCCCTGCCGTGGTGGGGCGCCAGGAACGTCAGTCGGTGTCGGGGTGGTTGCCCGGCCCGTCGGCGGCGTCGGGGGACAGTGGGGTGGGTGACAACGTGGTGTCCTCCTCACCGGGTTCCAGAAGGGTGTCGGCGGCGCCCACGATGAGGGGATCGGGCATGCCGACCGCCTCGGCGTCCTTGCGGTCGTAGTCGATGCGCGACAGCAGGCTGCGCATGGTCTCCAACCGGGCGCGCCGCTTGTCGTTGCTCTTGACGACGGTCCACGGAGCATGCGCGGTGTCGGTGGCTCGGAACATGTCTACTTTTGCCTCGGTGTAGTCGTCCCAGAGGTCCAGGGAGGCCAGGTCCGTGGGGGAGAGCTTCCACTGCCGCACCGGGTCGACCCGCCGTATCGCGAAGCGCGTGCGCTGCTCGGAACGGGACACCGAGAACCAGAACTTCACCAGCAGGGTGCCGTCGTCGACCAGCATCTTCTCGAAAGCCGGGCACTGTTCGAGGAACAGCTCGTACTCGTCCTTGGAGCAGAAGTCCATCACGCGCTCGACGCCGGCCCGGTTGTACCAGGAGCGGTCGAAGAAGACGATCTCGCCGGCCGTCGGCAGCTGCGCGATGTACCGCTGGAAGTACCACTGTCCCATCTCGCGTTCGGTGGGCTTGTCCAGGGCGACCACCCGTGCGCCGCGCGGGTTGAGACGCTCGATGAGCCGCTGGATGGTGCCGCCCTTGCCCGCCGCGTCGCGCCCCTCGCACACGACGACCACGCGTGCACCGGTGTCCTTGACCCACCGCTGGAGCTTGAGCAGCTCGATCTGCAGGATGCGCTTGGTCCGCTCGTACTCCTTGCGGCCCACCTTCCGGTCGTACGGGTGGTTCTCCCGCCACGTCCGGATGGGCCGCCCTTCCGCGTCCAGCACGACCGGTTGCTCGCGCCGGCTGGCGTCCACGGTCAGGCCGTCCAGCAGGTTGCTCGCGTCCTCGGCGTTCACCGTCTGTGTCCTCAACTCCGCCCGTGTCGTCGATCAGAAGGGCATGCGGCCGCGGGAGCGGCGGCCTGCCGAACCGCTGCGGCCGACCGCGCGGGAACTGGTGTGGAAGGGCTTGCTGAGGAGGCGGCCGAGCGCGCCGGGCGCCTTGCCTCCGGCGCGTGCCCCGGCACCGAGCGTGCGCTGCGTGCCGCGCTCGGGGTGGCGGGACAGCCGCGGGACGAGAAAGGCCAGGACGGCCAGAACCACACAGACGGCGATGACGACGCCAACGACCACGATCGACTCCTTCGCTCTACGGGACGGATACACAGGTGCCCCGCCCTGCCCCGCCCATGTCCGGTCCGGGGCCGCGGCTGAGGAGGGCGGGCCGTCGTCCGGCCGACTGTCCGGGTGAGTCCGCGTCTGCCGGACGGCCCACCCGGGTGGCGCGGAGCGGGTCCCGGGGTCCCGTGTCGCTTACGGTCGCCCGAGATGTGATCCCAGGACGTGCAGGAACCAGTGGCACCGCCGTGCGAGACGGGGTGCCAGGCAGGACGGGAGGACGGCATTGGCGAGGCGAGATCTGAGAGCGGGCCGGGCACCGGGAGGCGCGTGGCGCGCTGTCGGGGCCGGCGTGCTCGCCGCGGGGTGTGTGGCCGCGAGCTGCGTGCCCCCGGCGGCGGCGAGTCCACGCGGGGACGACCGGGCGTGCGCGACGGAGCCCTATCCTCCGGCGGTGAGCCCGCCGCCTCCGCTCCTCTCGGGCAGGGATGTGTGGAGCTTCGTCTCCGAGCCGCGCCTGCGCCCCATGCGGGTGACCGTGAGGGAGAACAAGCCGGGAACGGCTCCCGGGGACGTCTTCCTGGGCCCGTACAGCGGGGCCAGGATGATCGGCCGGACCGGCGCGTTGATCAACGACAACTCCGGTGACCCGGTCTGGTTCCGTCCACTGCCCTCGCCGCTGCTGCAGAGCACCGACGTGAAGGTCCAGACGTACCACGACCCGCGCAAGGGCGGTCAGGGGCAGCCGGTGCTGACCTGGTGGCAGGGGAGCATGGCGCTGCCGCCGTACTACACGAACCTGCCTCCGGGTTCCCCGGAGCCGGGCGGGTGCTACTACATCTACGACAGCCACTACCGGCTGCTGAGGACGGTGTTCGCGCATCACGGCTACCACCCGGACGAGCACGAGTTCCGCCTGACCCGCAGGGGTACCGCGCTGTTCATCGCGTCCAGGCCGGAGCCCATGGACCTCAGGCCGTACGGAGGTCCCCGGGACGGCTTCATCGAGAACCACGAGATCCAGGAGGTCGACCTCGCCACAGGCCGGCTGGTCTTCTCGTGGAACGCGCTGGACCACCTGGACCCGGCGGACTCGCAGCAGCCGGCGTCCGACGCGACGTCATCCGGCGGGGTGTGGGACGCCTTTCACATCAACTCGGTCGACGAGGGTCCCGGCGGCCGGCTGCTGATCTCGGCCCGCAACATGTGGGCGATCTACGACGTCACCAAGCGGACCGGGAGGATCCGCTACCAGATCGGAGGCAAGAAGAGCGACTTCGCCTTCGGACCCCACGCGGACTTCTCCTGGCAGCACAACGCCCGGTACCGGCCGGGCGGCCGGATCAGCCTGTTCGACAACGCGTGCTGCCGGCTGCCCGGGGGCTCCCCCACCGAGCCGTCGCACGGTCTGATCCTCGACCTCGACCTCCGCGACCGGAAGGCGACCGTGGACCGGACCTACTACCACCGGCCGCCACTCGTGTCAGCGACCCAGGGGAACAACCAGGTCCTTCCCAACGGCAACGCGTTCATCGGGTGGGGCCAGAGCTCCTACTACTCCGAGTACGCGGGTGAGGGAAACACCGCCGCCGACGGCTCGCGCAACCAGCTCTACGACGTGAGGCTGCCGGGCTCCAACATCTCGTACCGGTCCTTCCGGTACGAGTGGACCGGCACCCCGTACTACCCTCCGCGTGCCGCGGTACGCGCCGACGCGCGGGGAAGCGTCGTCCACGCCTCCTGGAACGGCTCGACCGAGACCAGGGCGTGGCGGGTGCTCGCCGGGTCCGGCCCCCGCTCGCTGTCGGTCGTGGTCGAGCGTGCCAGGCGCTCCGGCTTCGAGACGGCCGTGCGCACGGACTGCCCCGGTCCGTTCTTCCGGGTACAGGCGCTGGACGCGCGGGGCAAGGTCATCGGGACCTCCCGCGTGGTGCGGCTGAACCGGCCCGAGGGCTGATCGCTCGGCCGGGGTGCTACGTCAGGTTCAGTCCGCCGTCGAGGACGATGACCTCGCCGGTGAGATACGTGGACGCGATCACCGACGCGACGAGGTCGGCCACGTCGGCGGGCTGGGCCGGGCGGCGCATGGGCGCGCGGTACTCCCACAGTTGGTGGGCCTGCGCCCAGTCCTTCGTCAGGGGGGTGTCCACCAGCCCCGGCGCCACCGCGTTGACCCGCACCTCCGGCGCGAGCGCGGCGGCGAGCAGCCGGGTCACGTGGTTCAGCGCGGCCTTGCTCGCCGCGTACGGCACCGACGCCCCCTTGGGGCGGACCCCGGCGTGGCTGGTGATGTTCACCACGCAGCCGCCGGCGGGGGCTGCCCGCAGTGCCGGAAGCGCCTGAGTGCACAGCACCCAGGGCGCGATGAGGTTGACCTCCAGCAGCGCACGCCAGTCGGCCGGTGTGGCCGCGGCCAGGTCGTGGTGCGGGATGGGCCGGCTGACGCCCGCGTTGTTCACCAGGACGTCCAGCCGCCCGTACCGGCCGAGCGCCGCCTCGACCAGGCCCCGGGCCTCCTCCTCGACCGCAAGGTCCGCCCGGACGTACGTCCCGCCGAGCTCCGCCGCCAGCGCCTGACCGGCCTCCGGGCTGCGCCGTGAGTGCACGACGACGCGCATCCCGTCCGCCGCCGGCCGCCGCGCGACGGCCTCGCCTATGCCCGACGTGGACCCGCTGACCCGGGCGACGGGCCGGTCCGCTCTCCCGGTTCCCCTGTTCACGAGAGGTCCAGGTCGGCGTACAGCACGTGGTGGTCCGAGACCTCGGTCGGACGCACCCGGTGCTCCAGTGGGGCGATGCCCCGCAGGAAGACGTAGTCGAACTTGCTCTGCCAGTCGGTGGTCGCCTCGCAGACGGCGGTGAGGGAGGGGTGGCACTGGGGGTCCGCGTCCGAGGCGAGTTCCCACATGCCGGTGAGTTCGGGAGCGTCCGGCACGGCGTTGAAGTCGCCGAGGACGATCGCGCGGTCGTGCCGGGCGACCTCCGTGGTGAGCACCTCGGTCTGGGCCGCCCGGACGGCCTCCTGACGCCGCTGGGCCAGATGCGTGTCGAAGACCCGGACCTGCCGGCCGCCCACCGTGGTGGTGACCGCCATGTACCCGCGGTCCTCGGACCCGCCCTCGGGGTATTCCACGCTGACGGGGTCGGTCATCGGAGCCGCGGAGAGGATCGCCTGCCCGAACGCCCCCGGGTCCCAGGGCACTCCCCCGCACCGCCCCCAGCTCTGCAGGACCGTCCCGTACTCGACGTGGTAGACCAGCCCGTGGAGGCTCTCCAGGTACTCCCGGATCCTCTCGACGTCGCGCACACAGGCCTCCTGCATCCCGACGACCTGAGGGGCGTACGCGGCGATCTCGGCGGCCCGGTCGGCGTTGCTCACCTCGCACGGGTTGCAGAGGTTCCACGTCATGACGCGGTTCGGCACCACGTCCCTGGCGGCTTCGACGGGCAGGGAACCGGCGAAGACGGCACCGCTGGGCGCACTGGGACCGATGAACACGACGCAGATCACCGCGATCGCCCCCGCGAAGAACCGCGCACCCCTGCTCAGCATCGTCTCCCCCTCGCCGCGGACACACCGGGTGTCCGGCGCGCTCAGCCACGAGGTTACGAGACAGGGGTGTCAGCGGCGCGTAACGGTGAGCGGCAGGATCAGCGCCCGGGCCGGGCCGCGGATCTCCCGGCCGACCCCAACCTCACCCGTCATGGGTGATCACCTTACGCGGGCCGCACCCCATGATCGGAAGGGCAGCACCCATCGCTGCGGTGACGAGGAAGTGAGGGAGCAGCCATGACCACCACCACCCACCACCGCTCACGGACGGCCCAGGCAGGCGCCGGCGGGCTGGTGACGTTCGCCGCCATCCTGCTGTTCGTCGCCGGCGTCCTGGATCTGTTCCGGGGCATCATGGCGATCGCCAACGACGACATCTACGTGTCCACCCCCAACTACATCTTCAAGTTCGACCTCACCGGCTGGGGCTGGATCCAGCTGATCCTGGGCGTGATCGCCCTGGGTGTGAGCGCCGGTCTCTTCACGCGCGCCCTGTGGGCGAGGGTCGTCGGGGTCGGCATCGCGGCCCTGCTGATCATCGCCAACTTCCTGTCGATCCCCTACTACCCCGTGTGGTCACTGGTACTGATCGCGCTGTACGCCTTCGTCATCTGGGCGCTGTGCGCCGTGCGTGACTGACCGGCGCGGGGCCAGGCGGCGAGATCGGCCGGCCGCACAGACGGTGAGGGTCTGGGCACGCCGTGTGCCGTGAGGGAGAAGGGAGCCGGGCAGGGGCCGTGACCCACGCCACACCTCCTTGATCACGGCAGCCGGCGGCACGCCGCCGCCTCTGCTCTACGCTCGTCCACACCACCCACGGCACCTTTCCCCCAGCCAGCCATACGACCGGCATCACCGGCGCGCCCGCATCCGGGGCGCGAGCCGGGCGCGAGCGCCTCTCCCCCCACGCGGATCGGGCGACCGCGGCCCCCGCCGATGCCTGTCAGGAGGACCGTTGCAGCACGATCAGCGCGCCGACCGCCCCGGAAGCCGCGGAGAACACGAAGTCCAGCGTGAGCTCGGCACCACCGACCGGGCCGACCGGTTCTACGACGAGCAGGTCCTGGACCGCCTCAACCCGAGGATGCGCGCGTTCGTCGGCCGCCAGGAGATGTTCTTCCTCGCCACCGCCGACAGCCGCGGGGAGTGCGACAGCACCTTCCGCGCCGGGCCCCCCGGTTTCCTCCACGTCCTCGACGACACGACGCTCGCGTACCCGGAGTACCGCGGCAACGGTGTCATGGCCTCCCTCGGGAACATCCGGGAGAATCCGCACGTCGGCCTGCTGATGATCGACTTCTCGGCGGACCGGATCGGTCTGCACGTCAACGGCCGGGCGCGCCTCGTCACCGACCCCGCCATGCGCCGGAGCCGCCCGGGCCTGCCGGTCGACGCGATACCCGGCCGCCGTCCGCAGATGTGGGTCGAGATCGACGTCGAGGAGGCGTACGTCCACTGCTCGAAGCACATCCCCGGTCTCGTCAGGGCGCAGGTTCCGGCACAGTCACGGACACCGGGCCGTGTGCCGCGGAACGCGGACGAGGCGAACGGTACGGGCGCCGGGGGCGAGCGGCCTTGGGGCACCGACGACGTGAAGCGCAAGGGCGGCGACTACTTCGGCGCGGCAGCGGCGAGGAGGGCCCCGGCCCGCTGACGCCGACGGAGGCGTGGAGCCCTCCACGACGGCCTGCCGGTCCCGTGCCGCGAGCCCACCGCCTCACAGGCCGAACCTCGAGGTGCTCGGCGCCGGTGGACCGACTCCACCGTGCGCATCGCGTACCGAACACGAGCTACCGGCGTACCAGCCCGGCGGGTTGACGTGCCCGGGCGGTGGTGCGCAGGCACGAGAGCGCGACGAGGAACGGCCAGACCGACTGCACGGTGGTCACCGCGCGTTCGGCCACGCCGGGGACTCCACGGAACCGGAGTTCCAGCAGGAACCAGGCCGCGCCCCCGGCCATGACGGCGGTCGCTCCGAAGGCGGGCAGGGGGCGCAGAGCCCAGGGCACGCAGTCGCCGGTCCGGGCGGCGAGGAGGGGCCAGGCGGCGAGGAGGACGAAGCCCGCGGCGGCCACCCAGCCGTGCGTGAGGGACCCCCCGCTGCTGGCCGTGGGGAAGAGCACCACGGCCAGCGCCGCCACTCCCCCGGCCGCCAGGCTCACCCGTCCGGCGGTGGCGGCGGGGCGCAGTCCCCAGGCGGTGAGCAGGTGGCAGACGCCGAGGACGACGAAGGCGGTCGTCATCACCCAGTAGCCCGAGCCTCCGGGGGCCGCCAGGACGCTGATCGTCTGGGCGGCCGCGTCGTATGCGGCCCCGTGGAGCGAGGCCGCCACCAGCCAGCCCAGGATCAGCGCGACGGGTGCGCATCCCGACGACAGAAGGACCCATCTAGGAACAGATCGCATCGTGCCACCGTAAGGCGGGACATTCGTTTCCCGGTGGCAGCCGGTCCCCCGCCGCGGGGCGGGCCCGCCCCGGCCGGCCTAGTCGCGCGGTCCGCTTCGGCCGCGGGGGCGCAGGATGGAACCGGCGGCGTGTGGCGGGAGGTGACCGGTCGTGGAACTCACCCTGGTGGCGCTGATCATTGTCGTGGGACTGACGTTCGACTTCACCAACGGATTCCACGACGCCGCCAACGCGATCGCCACCTCGATCTCCACCCGGGCCCTGACGCCGCGCGTCGCGCTGGTCATGGCCGCGGTGATGAACTTCTGCGGCGCCTTTCTGGGGACGGGTGTCGCGGAGACCGTCGGAAGCGGCATCATCGGGGCGCCCGAGGAGGTCTCGGGGCTGCTGCTGGTCCTGTGCGGGCTGCTCGGCGCGATCGGCTGGAACGTGTTCACCTGGTGGCGGGGGCTGCCGACGTCGTCCTCGCACGCGCTGATCGGCGGTCTGGTCGGCGCCGCGCTGGCCGCCTCGGCGACGGTGCACTGGTCCGGGATCATGAACAAGGTCGTGCTCCCGATGCTGCTGTCCCCGCTGGTCGGTGTGGCGCTCGGGTACGCGCTGCACGTACTGATCCTGTGGCTGTTCCGGCATGCCGCGCCGCGGAGCACCGTACGGCGCTTCCGGATGGCGCAGACGGTGTCGGCGGCGGCGATGGGGCTGGGGCACGGCCTGCAGGACGCCCAGAAGACGATGGGCGTCATCGTGCTCGCCCTGGTGACGGCCGGGTTGCAGGACGGATTCTCCGTGCCGGTGTGGGTGATCGTCGCCGTGGCCCTCGCCATGGCCGCGGGGACGTACAGCGGCGGGCGGCGCATCATCACCACCCTCGGGCGGCGCATCGTGCACCTGGACCCGCCGCGCGGGTTCGCCGCCGAGACCGCCGCGGCGAGCGTCCTCTACACCACCGCGTTCCTGGTGAAGGCGCCGATCTCCACCACGCAGACGATCACCGCGGCGATCCTGGGTGCCGGTGCGACCCGGCGTGCCTCCGCCGTACGCTGGCAAGTGGCACGATCCATCGTCACCGCCTGGGTGCTGACGTTCCCCGGCGCCGGCATCCCGGCCGCATTGCTCTATCTGTTCCTGCATGCCGTCACCGGTGTGTGACGGCCAGCCGGAGGCCGATCATGAGTGCCTTCCCCGCCCGCCGGCCGCCCGAGCCGCCCCGCGCCGGTGCACCGGCCGGTCTTCCGGCGCCCGCGCGTTTCGCCCATCTGCACCCCGACGGCGGGGCCTGCCTGATGGAGGCGGCCGCCCTGCTGGGCGGCGGCCGCTTCACCGACACCCCGCCCGGCACGCATCCGGCGCTCGCCGCGCTGGCCCGTGCCGTCAACGACAGCGTCGGCGACTCCGCCCGGGCGGCCCTGTGGCCCCTGGCCGCCGAACTCGCCGACGCGTACCCCGAGGGCCGGGACTACGCCCCGTCGCTCGTCGCCCTGGCGGCCGACGCGGCCCTGCTGTCCCGTCCCGGGGCACGCCGCCCGGCGCGGCACGGCCGGGTGTGCCGCCGACGGGCCGAACGGGTCGCCCACGTCCATGCGGAGGGCCGACCGGGCCGCCTCGCCGATCTGCTGTGGTGGCGGGGGCCGGGACGCCGGTACCTGGAACACGCGCTGCGTGTGCTGTGCGCCGCGCCGGACGCCGACCTGCGGCTGTCCGGCTTGCTGCGGCAGGCCGTGGCCGAGGCCCGGGACGGCACGGCCGACGGCGCGGCCGCGAGGTCGAGCCCGCCCGCGCCGAAGCCCCTCGGCACCTCTCACCGGTCGGGTGCCGGGCCGGGCGGTGCGTGATCCATGGCCCGCACCGGCACGACCGACGGCGGCGACGAGCTGCTGAACAGGCTCGGGGCCCTGACGGCCCAGGCCCGCGCCCAGGCGGAGATGCAGCGGTCCCGGGTCGAGCTGGCCATCGCCCTGCAACGCGGCATGCTCCCGCGGGACCTTCCCCGGGCCCGCCGGCTGCACCTGGCCGTGCGCTACGCGCCCGCCACCCAGGGCCTCAACGTGGGAGGCGACTGGTACGACGCGTTCACGCTGGGCGACGGCCGGATCGCGCTGTCCATCGGTGACGTCCAGGGGCACAACATCGAGGCCGCCGCCTTCATGGGGCAGGTGCGGGCAGGGCTGCGGGCGCTGGCCTCCGTCACCGGTGAGCCGGGCGAGGTCCTTTCCCGGACCAACGATCTGCTGCTGTCGCTGGGCTCCGACCTGTTCGCCACCTGCACGTTCATGCGGCTGGACCCGTGCGCCGGGGTGCTGGAGAGCGCGCGGGCGGGGCATCTGCCCTGCGTGTGGGCCACGGCCGACGGGAAGTCGGGCGTCACCGCGGACGAGGGCGGCCCACCCCTCGGAGTCCTGGCCGGGACGCCGTATCCCGTCACCCGGTACGAACTCACGACGGGCGGGGTGTTCGTGCTGCTGACGGACGGTGTCGTCGAGGGGCCGTCGATGCCGCTGGAGGAGGGCCTCGACCAGGCGGTGCGGCTCGCGGGGACCGCGGCGGTGGCGGGCATGGACGTGGACGCGCTCGCGGCGGCCGTGATCAAGGGCGCCGAGCGGGTGGGGCACGACGACGACGCGGCCGTCCTGGTGGTCGGCCTGGACGGGCCGGAGACCGCGCCGCCCGTGTAGCCACGCACCGGCGGCACGGCGGCCGGTGCCTCAGCCATAGGGCCGCGGGGCGCGGCCCTCACCTCGCCGACCCGTCGGCCCCGGTGTCTCATGAGTGCTGTGGTGGGTTGCCAGGATCTGCGCACGCCGGCCGTCTTCGCTCTGCGGACACTGGCCGTCGCCGCCTGCTACTTCGTGTCCGCGCAGCTGGGCCTGTTGCGCGAACTGGTCGTCTCCGGTGCGGTCGTCACGCCCATCTGGCCCCCCACCGGCGTCTCGGTCGCCTTCCTGCTGCTGTGCGGGCTGCGCTGCTGCCCGGGGATCGCCCTGGGCGCCCTGTTCGTCATCCTGTCCCTCACGTCCCTGACGCCGTCGGCGCTGGGTGTTCTCGTCGGCAACACGGCCGCGCCCGTCGTCGGGTACCTGCTGCTGCGCCGGGCGGGCTTCCGTACGGATCTCGCACGGCTGCGGGACGGCCTGGCCCTGGTGTTCCTGGGCGCGTTCACCGCGATGCTGATCAGCTCGACCACGGGCGCCGGGCTGCTGCTGGTGACGGGCCGGCTCGACTGGCCGGGGTTCTGGGCCGTGTGGCTCGCCTGGTGGGTGGGGGACGCGATGGGCGTACTGATCGTCACGCCGGTGCTGCTCCTGCTGGCCCGCATCCGCCCGCCGCTGCCCCTGTCGCGCTGGAGGGAAGCCACGGGGCTGGCGGTCATCGCCTGCGCTCTGGTGCCGCTGGCCGCGCACAGCTCCGTCAGCGTGCTGTTCCTCGTCTACCCGCTGCTGATCTGGGCGGCTCTGCGTTTCCAGCTGGCGGGCAGCATGATGTGCGCCCTGTTCGCCTCGGTGACGGCGACGGTGGCGGCGGCCGACCGGGTGGGGCCCTTCGAGCGGCTGAGCCGGGTCGAGGTCATGATCAAGCTGCAGGCCTTCAACGGGGCGATGGCGCTCACGGCCCTGATCCTGTCGGCCGTGATCACCGAGCAGGTCAACACGCGGCGTTCGGTGGAGCACGCGTGCCAGGAGCTGGTCGAGGTGCTGGAGCACCTGACGGCGGGCGAGTCCGCGGAGGCACGGGCCCCGGTGCGGGAGAGCGGGGCCGGGCGACGGCCGGACGAGTGAGCGGCCGCCGCCCCCCCGGCCCCGTGGCCGCCGGGACGTAGGGTGGCCGCCATGACCGAGGTGGAGGTGCTGCAGCTGCTGGTGTCGCCCTCGCACCGGCTGGCCGGACGCC
Source organism: Streptomyces sp. NPDC058741 (assembly GCF_042746715.1). NCBI lineage: Bacteria > Bacillati > Actinomycetota > Actinomycetes > Kitasatosporales > Streptomycetaceae > Streptomyces > Streptomyces sp. NPDC058741. Next base: position 11,129 of record NZ_JBHYQH010000017.1, read on the forward strand.
CGGCCGACGGGCCCGCTCCCGGCCCGCCCGACGAGCGTGTCACCCGGGTGGAGGTACGCGGCGGCCTGGGCCTGGTCGGCGACCGCTACTACGCCCGGCCCGCGCACCGGAACGCCTCGGTCACGATGATGGCCTCGCAAGGACTCCCGGCGGACGCGGACCTGCGTCACACCCGCCGGAACGTCCTCCTCGGGGGCGTCGACATCGATGCCTGCGTCGGGGCGACGATCTCCCTCGACTGCGGCACCGGGCCGGTGCTGTTCTCGGTGAACCGTCCCGCCCGGCCCTGCGCCTGGATGGACGTGACCATCGGCCCGGGCGCGCAGCGGGCCCTGCGCGGCCGGGGCGGGGTGCGGTGCACGCCCCTCGGCGACGGGGTGCTGACGCTCGGCCCGGCGACGTTCCGTGTCGTCGCCGGGACCGGCGCCGCGCCGTAGCGGACTCCTGGGGCCTCGGGGGTGTCAGGCGGCCGAGGGCGGGGTGCGGATGGCGGCGATGTCGAGCTGCAGCCGCACCTTCTCGCTCACCATCGCGCCTCCCTCGGCGAGCCTGCTGTTGTACGTCAGGCCCCAGTCCGAGCGGTTGATGGTGGTGGTTCCGTCGAAGCCGACCCGGTCGTAGCCGAAGGGGTCGGTGACGCACCCGATATACGTCATGTCCAGAATGACGGGACGGGACACGCCTTTGATGGTCAACTCCCCCGACATACGAAACAGGTCGGTGTCCACGTGTTCCACCGCCGTGCTGGTGAACCGCATATGCGGATAGGTCGCGGCGTCGAGGAAGTCACGCCCCACCAGGTGGGCGTCACGTTGTTCCACCCCGGTGTCGACGCTGGAGGTGAACAGAGTGACGTCGGCCTGCGACCGCGCGGGGTCGTGGGCGTCGAAGTAGAGGCGGCTCTCGTACTCCAGGAAACAGCCGCGCACGGTCGTCACCATGGCGTGGCGGACGGAGAAGCCGATTCTGCTGTGCGCGGGGTCGACCACCCATTCACCGGTGAGATCGGCCGGGTGGGGGGCTGCCGGCACGCCGACGGGGAAGACAGGCGCGCCGGGGTGCTGTGGGGGGACGGGCGGCGCCTGCCGGCGGGACGGCACGACACGGTTGAACAGGTTCATGGTTCATCTAGGTACTTGACTTTGGTATTCGCCGCAAGTCCCCTGCCGTTTTGCGGGTGTTGAGGACGCAACCCTGGCTCTTTGCCGCTGTTTCTTGCACAGAACCCACACATCGCTGTCGCGGCACACTTCCGTGAAAAGCGTCCGGAGCCCCGTGGCTTTCCCTGTCGGGGAGCTCGGAAATCAGGGCCGTGTTTCCTCGATCGCAAGGTCGTTGTCGACGGTGTGATACGCGCGCAGGACGGCCCCGTCCACGGGGACGCCCGGGTGGACATGGACGTGCTTGCGGTCCGCCACGTCGTCGAGCAGGCGGCCGATCCGCACCGGGGCCGCGCCGGCGGTGGGCCGGACGAAGGCGTCCCAGAAGCGTCCCCCCGCCTCTCCCCTTCCCCCTCGCCCGGCATCCAGTTCCTCGGGGGTGACGGTGAAGGAGAAGCCCCTGCCGTCGTCGTCGATCCGGGGGTGGATCTCCCGCGCGGTGGGGGTGCCCCTCAGGCACAGCCGCACGGTGGCGTCCTCGCGCAGCTCCGCGCCGTGCAGGCGGGCGGTGACGGTCATGGCGCGGTCCACGATGTGGAGGGCGTGCGTCTCGGCGTGGGCGGGGCGCAGCCAGGTCCGGAGCGCCAGGAAGCCGTCCTTGGTGGCGTAGGGGATCCGTACGGCGACGGGTGCGGGCCGGTCGCGCAGGTGCCCGTCGACGAGGACGCGCAGGTCGCGCAGGCCGGGCCGCAGCCGCTGCCGCTCCGCTTCGGGATCGGTGAGCAGGTACAGGTCCCAGCGGCCTTCCTGGAGGGCGGGGTGCGGTTCCAGTATGCCGGCCGGACGGCCGTCGGCCGGGTCCGGCTCCAGGTCGAGGTGGCGCAGGATCTCCTCGGGCCGGCCCTTCCCGGGGCGCAGCCGCAGGAGCAGCCGGGGGCGTGGGACGGAGGAGGGCGGGAGGCGGAAGGTGATCCGGCCCCCGATGTCGACGGCGCAGTCGGTGCGCAGGCGGGTGTCCTGGTGCGCGGTCATCGTCGGCTCGGCCTTTCCTTCGGTGTCCCGTCGTGCCGCCGTCATCGGCGGCCCTTGCGCAGCGCGCGCAGCGCCCCGGCGGCGGCCGCCAGGGCCGCGTCGCGGGCGGCGTGGCCCCGGCCGGACAGGGCGCTGTGCGTGCCGCGGCCCTCCGGGGTGGTCCGCCGGCCCGCGGTTCTGGCGGCGAGCGCGTCGGCGAGGATGCGCTCGGCCTGGGCGACGACGGGACCGGGGGCGAAGCGGCGGGCGTTGTCCAGGGCTGCGCGGCCCATGCGGCGGCGGCGCTCGTCGTCGCCGACGAGTTCCAGCAGGGCGGCGGCGAGGGCGTCACGGTCGCCGGCCGGGACCAGCCGGCCGTCGGTCCCGTCCGCGATGATCTCGCCAGGGCCGTAGGGGCAGTCCGTGCTGACGACGGGCAGGCCGCAGCGCATGGCCTCGACGATCGTCATGCCGAACGGTTCGAAGTCGGAGGCGGCCGCTCCGATCGAGGCCTTGACCCATTCCGCCTCCATGGGAGTGGCGGCCCCCATGAGGAACACGTTGTTCCAGAGCCCGAGCTGTTCGATGAGCTGCCGCAGCCGGGGCTGCTCCTCGCCCTTGCCGTAGATGCGCAGCTGCCAGTCGGGATGGGCGGCGGCGACCAGGGCGAACGCCCCGACGAGCAGGTCGTAGCGCTTGACCCGGACCAGGCGCCCGGCGGCGACGACGATCTTGGAGGTGCCGTCCGCGGGAGGCAGCACCGGATCCGGGACGCTGTTCGGGAGGGCCTCGACATGGACGCCGGGCAGCCACATCGTGCGCCGGTAGACGGCGGCGTCCGCCTCGGTGACGGTGGTGATCACGTCGAGGCGGCGGTAGGCGCGACGCAGCACGGTGCGCAGCCGCGGCGAGTGGTTGTCGAGGGTGAGGTGCTCCTGGCCGACGCGCAGGACGTGCTCGGGGGCCTGGCGCGCGATGTGCACGTTGAGGCCCGGGCGGGTGCCGATGACGACGTCCGCGTCGAGCGCCGCCAGGTGCTCGCCGATGCGCTGGTCGGTGAGCTCGCTGTACTGGTGGTGGCGGTACTCGGCGGGCGGGAACACCCTCGCGGGTCTCCGGTGGAGGGGATGGTCCGCTTCCTTGCGCAGGTCCACCAGCGCCCGCAGCCGCACCCGGGGGTGGGGGGTGAGGAGGGGGTGCTCGAGGTGCCGTAAGGCGGAGACGACCTCCACGTCGTGCCGTTCGGCGAGTGCCCCTGCCAGGTTGAACGTGGTGGTGATCGTGCCTCCGATCCCGTAGGCGTTGTGGATCAGGAAAGAGATCTTCATGGTGGCCTGGATCGCGCCAATGACCGGAGGGTTGTTCGTCGTTACCATTCTGTGGCCGGGTGCGGGCGAGAGCGGCGACGGGGCCTTTTCGGAATGATCTCGGACATAAGTGGTCTGGGCCATACCACTGTGCCGCCGGGGTGTGCATAGCTGGAGGTGTTTGCCCGCAGCAACGACGCCGGGCGCACCCCATGTCTTCAGGAGTCCCATGCGCCCTCGAATGACCACCACCCGCCGCGCCACCTCCCTCCCTTCCCTGGCCCTGACCGGCGGAGCCCTCGCCGTGGGCGTCGGCGGGCTGTATCTCGCCGGGCTCCTCGTCACCGGCGGGGAGATCGAAGCCGGTACGACGGTGCGCGGCGTCGAGATCGGGGGGCTGAGCCGCGCCGAGGCGGTGCGGAAGCTGGAGCGGTACCTGGGGGCGGCCGGCGCGCGGGACCTGCCCGTACGGGTCGGTGACCGGACGGCCACGGTGGACCCGCGGCGCGCCGGGCTGTCCTACGACGTCCAGGAGACCGTCGACCGGGCGGTGCGCACCGGCAGCGACCCCGTGGGCGTGGTCGGCGCGTTCTTCCACGAGGGCGGCGCCATCGAGCCCGTCGTGCGCGTCGACGAGGGCAAGGCCCGGGCCGCCCTCGGGCAGCTGGCGAAGGGGCTCGACCAGAAGGTCCGGGACGGTGCCGTCGGCTTCCGGGACGGGAAGGTCGAGCAGACCGCCCCGCGCACCGGCTACGCCCTGGACGTGGAAGGCGCGGTCGCTCCCCTGCGCGCGTCCTTCCTGCGCGGTGACGCCGGTGCGGTGACGGCCCTGCCCACCCGCGAGACCCGGCCGAAGGTGACGGCCGAGGAGGTGCGCCGGGCGGTGCGCGCGTTCGCGCAGCCGGCCGTGTCCGCGCCCGTCACGCTCACCGCGGCCGGCGAGCGCTTCTCGGTGAGCCCCGAGGTGCTGGGCGATCACCTGGCCCTGCGGGCGGACGACAGCGGCACGCTCCGGCCGGAACTCGACGCGAAGGGGCTGCGCGAGGAGCCCGAGGTGGCCGGACCCCTCGACGAGGTCACCACCACCGCGAAGAACGCCGAGCTCCGGCCGGACGGCGACCGGGCCGTGATCTCCCGGGACGCCACGATCGGCCAGGAGGTCACGGACAAGGCGCTCGGCAAGGCCGTGCTGCCGCTGCTGACCCGGTCGGGCGAGGCCCGCGGCGGCGAGGTGGAGGTGCGCGGGATCCAGCCCGAGGTGACCCGCGAGAACGCCGCGCGGCTGGGGCTGACCGAGACGATGTCCTCCTTCGCGGTGGAGTTCGAACCGGCCGAGTACCGGACGAAGAACATCGGCCGGGCGGTGGAGCTCATCAACGGCTCCGTCGTGCAGCCGGGCGAGACGTGGAGCTTCAACCGGACCGTCGGGGAGCGCACCGAGGCGAACGGCTTCACGGAGGGCATCATCATCCTCGACGACAAGTACACCAAGGCGGCCGGCGGTGGCGTCTCGACCGTGGCGACGACCGTGTACAACGCGCTGTTCTTCGCCGGGGTCCGGCCCGTGGAGCACGGGGCGCACTCGTTCTACATCGAGCGCTACCCGGAGGGCCGCGAGGCCACGGTCGCCTGGGGCAGTCTCGATCTGCGGTTCACCAACGACTCGGGCAAGGCCCTCTACATCCAGGCCGAGTCCACGGACACGTCGGTGAGCGTCTCCTTCCTCGGCACCCGCGCGTACGAGGGGGTCCGGTCCGTCACGGGGCCGCGCACCAACGTGAAGGAGCCGGAGAAGAAGGTGAGCGACGACAAGGAGTGCGTGCCGCAGACACCGCTCGAAGGGTTCGACGTCACCGTGGAGCGAGTGTTCTACAACGACGGCCGGGAGGTGCGGCGCGAGCCGTTCCGCACCCATTACACACCGCGTGACGAGATCGTCTGCGAGTGAACCACCCGCCGTCCGGCCGGTTCCGCCTCTCCTCGGCGGATCTCCTCTCGACCAGGGCGTTGACCCTCCCCCGGCGCGCCAGCAGAATGAGCGCGCATCGTTGAGAGCGCTCTCAAGGGGAGATCCATGACTGGCAGACAAGGCCCGGCGCTGAGCCGGCGCACGCTCATCGGGGCCGGACTCGGCGCCGCGGGAACGGCCGCGGTCGGCACCGGACCGGCATGGGCGGCCGGCTCGACCGCGTCCGGGCCCCGGTCCGCCCCGGCCCGGGGGCGGGCCTTCCTCGCCGCCGCCATGGACGCCTATCCGGACCACGGGCACATCCGCCTCACCCAGAGCTACACGGACCAGGCCGGCCTGTTCAGCACCGCGTTCACGTACGACAACGCCCTGGCCGTCCTGGCACACCTCGCGGCCGGCACCGCGGACGGCCTGACCCGGGCGAAGGCGCTGGGCGACGCCCTGCTCTACGCCCAGCTGCACGACCCGGTGTACGACGACGGCAGGCTCCGGCAGGCCTACAACGTCGGGCCGTACACCTTCTACGACGGCTCCCCGCAGCCGGACGGCTTCGTACGGCCGGACGGAACCGTCAACGTCGGGACGCAGTTCGGCTTCACGGGCACGGCGGTGGGCGACATGGCCTGGGCGGGCATCGCGCTGAGCGCCCTCGCCCGGCGCACCAAGGCACGCCGCTTCCTCACGGGCGCGACGCGGATCGGTGAGTGGATCGAACGGACCGGCCGCACGGACGAGCCGCTGGGCGGCTACAAGTTCGGGGTGGACGGGGCCAACCAGAAACTGCCGTTCACCTCCACCGAGCACAACACGGACCTGGTCTGCCTGTTCGGGCGTCTGGCCCGGCTCACCGGTGACCGGGTGTGGCGCGAACGGCGCGAGCGGGCCGAGGCGTTCGTGCGGCGCATGTGGGAGCCGTCCGGCGGATTCTTCTACACCGGTACCAACGACGGCGTGACCGTGAACAGGTCGCCGGTCCCGGAGGACACCCAGACCTGGACGTACCTCGCGTTCGGCGACCGGACGCGGGGATACGGCCGCTCACTGGACTGGGCGGCGGCCGAACTGGCCGTCCGGGACCACTCCGGCCGCCCCAACAGCACCGTCCCCGCGGGCCAGTCGTACGAGGGGGTCACCTTCAGCTCGGCGAGCCTCCTCGCCGACGAGGACGCGCCGATCGCGGCAGGCCAGCCGAAGCCGGACCGCAACGCCGTGTGGTTCGAGGGCACGGCCCATCTCGCGCTCGCCCTGCGGGAGCGCGGGGCGCGCGGTGACGAGGCACGCGCCCGGCGGCTGCTGGCGTCGACCGAGCTGGCGCAGGACCTGCTGGGTGGCGGCCAGACCGTGGGAGGGGCGGCGCTTCCCCAGCGCAGTGGCGTGGTGTCCGCGAGCAGCCCGCTGGACACGGGATTCGGCTTCGGCTACTACCCGTACCGGCACACCGGCGCGACCGCCTGGTACCTGCTGGCGGCGGCGCGCCGCAACCCGCTGAGGGCCTGACGGGGCGGCCCGGTCCGCCGGCCTGTGCGGTGGACCGGGCGCCGCTCACGCGATGCGGCGGACGACCTGGGTGGTCAGTTCGCAGCGGGCGCCGAGGATCGCCAGCCGGCCGGAGGCGACCCGCGCGGCGGGCTCGGGTCCGCGGCCAGTCCGGAGCGCACGAGCCGGACGTCGGCGCTGACGGTCGCGTCGATCCGGGCGTCCCCCTCCTCGCCGTGGTCCATGGCGGGGCTGATCCGGTCGACCAGGTACTGCATGTGGGCGGGCAGGCGGTTCCCGGACCGCTCCGCCTCCACGGCGGCCCGGACGGCGCCGCACGACTGGTGGCCGAGCACGACGACCAGGGGTATGGCGAGTTCCAGGACGCCGTAGGCGACGCGGCCGGGGACGGCCTCGTCGAGGACCTCGCCGGCGGTCCGGACGGTCATCAGGTCGCCCAGACCCTGGTCGAAGACCAGTTCCGGGGGCACGCGGGAGTCGATGCAGCCGAGGACGACCGCGAAGGGGTACTGGCCGGTGGTCAACGCCTACCGGACGACGGGGTCTTCGTGCGGGTGCCGTTCCCGGTGGGCGCGCCAGCGGCGGTTTCCCCCGGCCGGCTCCCTCAGCGCCTCGTCGGGGGTGGTGTGCCGCAGGGGCGTGTCCCGGGTACGCGTGACGGCGGTGGCGGGTGCGGCGGCGAGGCCGGCTCCGAGGGCTGCCGCCCCGGTGAGCGCGGTGCGCAGGACGGTGCGGCGCACGGGGCCGCCGGTGGCCGGCCGGGAACCGGCCAAGGCGTGCGGGGCGGGCCTCGCGCCTTCGGGGGCGGCGGGGCCTGTGGTCACGACCCGAACGTATGCCCGGACGTGGGCCGGGTCGCGTTCCTTGCCCTTTCATGACAGGAGTTGGATGAGCAATTCCCTTGCCCTGACAGGAATTTGACGTGCCCTCAGAAGTACACGGGACGCCCCGGGCCGGCCGGCCCGGGGCGTCCTGTCAGGCGGGGTTGGATCAGACCAGGTCGAACCGGTCCAGGTTCATGACCTTGACCCACGCCGCGACGAAGTCGTGGACGAACTTCTCCTTGGCGTCGTCACTCGCGTACACCTCCGCGAGGGCCCTCAGCTCGGAGTTCGAGCCGAAGACCAGGTCGGCGCGGGAGCCGGTCCACTTGACCTCGCCGGTGGCGGCGTCGCGGCCCTCGAAGGCGGTCTGGTCCTCGGACGTCGACTTCCACGTGATGCCCAGGTCGAGCAGGTTGACGAAGAAGTCGTTGGTCAGCACGCCGGGCGTCCCGGTGAAGGCCCCGAGCGGGGACTGCTGGTGGTTGGCGCCCAGGACGCGCAGGCCACCGACCAGGACGGTCATCTCGGGGGCGCTCAGGGTGAGCAGGTTCGCCCGGTCGAGCAGCAGGTACTCGGCCGGCAGGCGGTTGCCCTTGCCGAGGTAGTTGCGGAACCCGTCGGCGGTCGGCTCGAGCGCCTCGAAGGACTCGGCGTCGGTGTGCTCCTCCGTCGCGTCCACGCGGCCCGCGGTGAAGGGCACCTCCACCTGGAAGCCGGCGTCCTCGGCGGCCTTCTCGACGGCGGCGGAGCCACCGAGGACGATCAGGTCGGCCAGGGACACCTTCTTGGCGCCGGCGCCGGAGTTGAACTCCTGCTGGACGCCCTCCAGGACGCGCAGGACCTGGGCCAGCTCGTCGGGCTCGTTGACCTCCCAGCCGCGCTGCGGCTCCAGGCGGATGCGGGCGCCGTTGGCGCCGCCGCGCTTGTCGCTGCCGCGGAAGGTGGACGCCGACGCCCACGCGGTGGACACCAGCTGCGCTACGGACAGGCCCGACTCCAGGAGCCTGGTCTTCAGCGCCGCGATGTCGGCGGCGTCGATGGGCTCGCCCTCGGCCTCGGGCAGCGGGTCCTGCCAGATGAGGGTCTCCTCCGGGACCTCCGGGCCGAGGTACAGGGACTTCGGGCCCATGTCACGGTGGGTCAGCTTGAACCAGGCGCGGGCGAAGGCGTCCGCGAACTCCTCCGGGTTCTCGTAGAAGCGGCGGGAGATGGGCTCGTAGATCGGGTCGAAGCGCAGCGCCAGGTCGGTCGTGAGCATCTTCGGGCGGTGCTTCTTCGACGGGTCGTGCGCGTCCGGGACGACCTCCGGGGCGTCCTTGGCGACCCACTGGTGGGCGCCGGCCGGGCTCTGCTCGAGCTCGTACTCGAACTCGAAGAGGTTCTTGAAGAAGCCGTTGCTCCACTGGGTCGGCGTGGCGGTCCAGGTGACCTCCAGGCCGGAGGTGATGGTGTCGCCGCCCTTGCCCGTGCCGTAGGTGTTCTTCCAGCCCAGGCCCATCTCCTCCATGGAGGCGGCCTCGGGGTCGGCGCCGACGTGGTCGGCGGGGCCGGCGCCGTGGGTCTTGCCGAAGGTGTGACCGCCGGCGATCAGGGCGACGGTCTCCTCGTCGTTCATCGCCATGCGGCGGAACGTCTCGCGGATGTCGCGGGCCGCGGCCAGCGGGTCCGGGTTGCCGTTCGGGCCCTCGGGGTTGACGTAGATGAGGCCCATCTGGACGGCGGCCAGAGGGTTCTCCAGCTCGCGGTCGCCGGAGTAGCGCCGGTCGTCGAGCCAGGTGGTCTCGGGGCCCCAGTAGACGTCCTCGTCGGCCTCCCAGACGTCCGCGCGGCCGCCTGCGAAGCCGAAGGTCTCGAAGCCCATCTGCTCCAGGGCGACGTTGCCGGTGAGGACCAGCAGGTCGGCCCAGGAGACGGACTGGCCGTACTTCTTCTTGACCGGCCACAGCAGGCGGCGGGCCTTGTCGAGGTTGCCGTTGTCCGGCCAGCTGTTGAGCGGGGCGAAGCGCTGCTGGCCCGCGCCGGCGCCGCCGCGGCCGTCGCTGATGCGGTAGGTGCCCGCGCTGTGCCACGCCATCCGGATCATCAGGGGGCCGTAGTTGCCGAAGTCGGCGGGCCACCAGTCCTGGGAGGTGGTGAGCACCTCCGCGATGTCCCGCTTCACGGCCGCGAGGTCAAGGGTCCGGAACGCCTCGGCGTAGTCGAACCCGCCGCCGAGCGGGTTGGCGACCTCGGGGTTCTTGGCGAGGATCTTCAGGTTGAGGCGCTCCGGCCACCACTGACGGTTGCCGCCGCCCTGGGTCGGGTGCGGTGCCCGGTCGTGCGCGACCGGGCAGCCGCCCGTCTCCGCCTGCTTCGCATCAGTGATGATCGCGTCGTGGTTCTCGGTCATGGGAATCCTTCCGGACGGGGTGGATCACGGTGCTGGGTGGATCACGTGCTCAGGAACTGCGGGCGGTGGAACAGCCGGGGCACAGACCCCAGTAGATGACCTCGGCCTCGTCGACGGCGAAGCCGCGGTCGTCGGACGCGGTCAGGCAGGGGGCGTGGCCGACCGCGCAGTCGACGTCGGCGACGGCTCCGCACGACCGGCACACGAGGTGGTGGTGGTTGTCGCCGACCCGCCCCTCGTAGAGGGCCGGGCTGCCGGGTGGTTCGAGGCGGCGTATGAGTCCGGCCGCGGTGAGGGCGTGGAGCCCCTCGTAGACGGCCTGGACGGAGATGTGGCCCACGCGGACGCGCACTGCGGAGGCGATCGCCTCGGCGCCGAGGTGGTCGCCGTCCCGCACGGTCTCCAGCAGCGCGACGCGAGCGGCCGTCACCCGCAGGCCGGCACCGCGCAGCTCCTCGGCGGTCGGGGTCCGGGATGCGGTCATGCCGACAACCTAGCGGCACAAACACGAACGGTTCAAGAAAACTAACGGTTCAATTTTGGTGTCGCGCCGGTGAGGACATGGGGAGCCGCTCCACCCTCGACTTGCGAACTCCATCACATCAGCGAGGTAGATCCGCTGGACACAGACACCGGACACAGAACGTGCGGGTGGCGTGCCGGACCGTGGACCCTGAGGAGCGCCTACGACGGCAGGGGCCAGCCCGGGCCATCACCGAGCGGCTCGCCCAGGCCTTTCCGAGCGGCTCGCTCAGGCCTTCACCGATGTCAGCCGTTCGAGCCGGGCCGCCGCCGTCGACGCCCGGCGGGACGCGTCACGGACGCGGCGTTCGACGGCCCGTGCCTCTTCCCGGGCCGTGCGTTCGGCGAGGCGGGCCTGCTGGTGTTCGGCCCTGGCCCGCTCCAGTGCCCCGGTGAGCTCGCCGACGCGTTGCTGCAGGCGTTCGACCTGCTGTTTCGCATCGTCCACCACCCGGTCGGCCGTCTCCGCATCCTCGCGTACGGCGCGCAGCTCCCGCTCGGCGGCCTCTGCGGCCCGGCGCGCCTCGGCCAGGCGTCGTCTGTGCTGCTCGTCGGCCTTCCCGGCAGGCCGGGCGGGGGCGGCCTCCGCGGGCGGAGACGCACGGCGCCGGGGTGCGGCGCCGTCGGCCGCGGCCGGGAAGCCGACGGCCGCGTCGAGCGGCTTGGTCAGGCGTCCGGCCGCCCAGGCCTCGGCGGCCCCAGAGTCGGCGAGGACGGCGTGCAGGGTGTTCTCCACCTCGCGCTGCACGCTCGCGCCGATCGGATGACCGGCTTCCGCGGCGAGCTGCCTGGCCTGCAGGGACAGCGCGCGGACGAGTGCGTTCCGGTGGCGGCTCAGCTCGCGCAGCTGCGCGCCGTCCAGGTCCCGGTGCGCCTGCCGCAGCCCTTCCCCCAGCCGGAGCAGCGGCTCGACCTCACCGGGCCGGCCGCGGACGAGCAGATTGCCGACCCAGGCCGCGAGGCTGGGCTTGCGCAGCGCGCCGATCCGCGACGCGAGGTCCCGGTCGCCCGCGGTGCGGGCGGCGGCGACGGCCGACGCACGGGCGGAGGTGAACTCCTCCGGCCGCAGGGCGTACAGCTCGTCGGCCACGGCGTCGTAGTCCATGCGCGTCCCTTCCGCGCGGAAGCTCCGTTCTCCGATCGTCTCAGGCGGTGCCGCCGGGGGCGCGCGGAGGGCGGCCGGACGCCGTGGGGCACCCCGTTCAGGGCCGGGACATCGACGGTTTAACATATGAGCGCCGCCTAGCTCGAAAGATGGACTCGTGACTGTAGACGACGACTCGTTCACCAACTGGAAGAACCGCGAGGAGATCGCGGAGTCGATGATCCCGATCATCGGGAAGCTGCACCGGGAGCGGGACGTGACCGTCCTGCTGCACAGCCGCTCCCTGGTGAACAAGTCGGTGGTCAGCATCCTGAAGACCCACCGGTTCGCCCGGCAGATCGCCGGCGCGGAGCTCTCGGTCACCGACACGCTGCCGTTCCTGCAGACGCTCGCGGAGCTCGACCTCGGTCCGTCCCAGATCGACATCGGCATGCTCGCCGCGACGTACCGCGAGGACGACCGGGGCCTGACGGTCGCCGAGTTCACGGCCGAGGCCGTCGCCGGCGCCACGGGCGCCAGCAAGATCGAGCGGCGTGAGGGACGCGACGTCGTCCTGTACGGCTTCGGCCGCATCGGCCGGCTCGTGGCCCGCCTGCTCATCGAGAAGGCCGGCTCGGGCAACGGCCTGCGCCTGCGCGCCATCGTCGTGCGCGGCGGGGGCGAGCAGGACATCGTCAAGCGTGCCTCGCTGCTGCGCCGGGACTCCATCCACGGCCAGTTCCAGGGCACGATCACCGTGGACGAGGCGACCAGCACGATCGTCGCCAACGGCAACGCCATCAAGGTGATCTACGCGAACGACCCGTCCGAGGTCGACTACACGGCGTACGGCATCAAGGACGCCATCCTCATCGACAACACCGGCAAGTGGCGCGACCGCGAGGGCCTGTCCACGCATCTGCGCCCGGGCATCGACAAGGTCGTGCTGACCGCGCCCGGCAAGGGCGACGTCCCGAACATCGTCCACGGCGTCAACCACGACACGATCAAGCCGGACGAGCAGATCCTGTCCTGCGCGTCCTGCACCACGAACGCGATCGTGCCGCCGCTGAAGGCGATGGACGACGAGTTCGGCGTGCAGCGCGGCCACGTGGAGACCGTCCACTCGTTCACCAACGACCAGAACCTGCTGGACAACTACCACAAGTCCGAGCGCCGGGGCCGTTCCGCGCCCCTCAACATGGTCATCACCGAGACCGGCGCCGCCTCCGCCGTCGCCAAGGCCCTGCCCGACCTCAAGGCGAAGATCACGGGCAGCTCGATCCGGGTGCCGGTGCCCGACGTCTCCATCGCGATCCTCAACCTGCAACTCGCCCGGGAGACCACCCGCCAGGAGGTCCTCGACTACCTGCGCGAGGTCTCGCTGACCTCCCCGCTGAAGCGCCAGATCGACTTCACCAGCGCGCCCGACGCGGTCTCCAGCGACTTCATCGGCTCGCGCCACGCCTCGATCGTCGACGCGGGCGCCCTCAAGGTGGAGGGCGACAACGCGATCCTCTACCTGTGGTACGACAACGAGTTCGGTTACTCCTGCCAGGTCATCCGTGTCGTGCAGCACGTGTCCGGCGTCGAGTACCCGACGTACCCGGCTCCGGCGGTCTGATCCCGGCGAGCCAGGAAGAGCGCGGGGCATGCGGGCCCCGCGCTCTTCCGTCTTTGCATCGACGTGGCCGCGAACGTCCGAGGAGAGGCCAGGAGTAAGGCGGACGCACACGAGGCCGGTCCCCTTCAGGCCGCTCGCAGGCATGGTGGTGTGCCGCGCCCGTCATCGGGACACGGCACACCACCACGGACCGACGGCTTCAGTGCTTGAAGACGTCCTTCGTCTTCTCCTTCGCCTGCCTGGCGTCGCCCTTGGACTGCTCGGCGCGGCCCTCGGCCGTCAGGCGCTCGTTGCCGACCGCTCGACCCACCGTCTCCTTGGCCTTGCCCTTGGCCTGCTCTGCCTTCGCCTTGGCCTTCTGTTCTTCAGCCACGGTCAGCTCACTCCCAGTCGTGTCCGGCTCCTGGTCCCCCTCCGGGTGACCTTGAAGACCGCTTCTCAAACCCGGCGCGCCGATCAGACTCCCGCGCATGACGTACTTCTTCCACCTCCGCTAGGCACCGTCGGCGAAGCGAGGATCCCCCGTCGCCGACGACACGGGGCGGCGCAGCGCTGCCCCGAGTGCCGACGTGGAGGAAGAGCACCACCATGCACACGCCCCTCGTGGCGCGCTGCCTCCGCGGCCTGGAGGCCGTGGTCGCCGCCGAGGTCCTGGGGTCCGGGCTCGGCACCGTGACCGAACTGCGGCACCGCGAAGTCCGTTTCCGCACCCACCGCCCCGCACGTCCGCTGCGCACCGCCGACGACGTCTTCCTGCTCGCCACCCGGTCCCCCGACAGCGGACCCGCCCGGCAGGACCTGCACCGGCTCGGCGAGCTCGCCCGGCTCACCGACACCGACCGCCTGCTGCCCCTCAGGCACGAGGACTCGGCACCCGCCGCGGTCGAGGTCTCGGCCTCCTTCCTCGGCCGACGGGCCTTCACCCCGGTACGACGCCGGTGACGTCGTCGGCGAGGCCCTGGCGCAGGCGGCTCGGGGTGCCCTACCGCTCCCGGCGTGACGGGGCCGCTCCCCCGCCGGGCTGCTGCGGCTGGCGGCTGACGCTGGACGGCACGCGGGCCACGCTGATGCTGCGCGTCGACGACCGGCCGCTGCACCGGCGCGCGTACAAGCGGCACAACGGCCTAGGTTGTCGACCTGGACGGCGGCCGCCGTGGCCTGGTGGGACTGGTAGACGCCCTGGAGGACGGTGGACACCAGCCGCTTGCGCCGCCGAGGATGTCCGCCGCCCGCTCGGTCTGCGCAGCCGGCACGTCGCAGATCCCCGCCGCCCACTCAGGGGTGCAGTCCTCGACCCGGGCCGCGAGTTCCTCGAAGCCGACGGTGTGCGCCTCGAGGTACGCCCGGTCGAGACGCGGCCTGCACCCAGCGCTCCACGTCCTGCTCGGCGGTCCCCTCACGCGGGTGCGTGTCCGTGCGGACCGGCCAGGACGCGCCGCGCGCGTACGGGGTGCGCGGACCCCGAGGGTTCGCGAGGCGGTCGGACGAGGTGCCCACCGGTCCACCTCCTGAGGAGAACGGTCTCTACCCCCCCGTGGGTACCCACCGGAGAACCGGTGACTCAGAGCACACAAAGAGGGCAAAACGGATTCGCGGCAACACGCGGCCGATCATGGTCGTTCGATCGCGGGCACCTTCGCCAGTGGACTGGCACGGCCCAACTCCCGCTCCCTAGGATGTATTTCCTGTCCGGCCAGTCCGTTGGCGCGGCACCTTGCAGGGGGAACGATGCACTCCGAGAAGCAGCTGTCCACCGAGATCGACGCGAACGTGCCGACGGCAGCACGCATGTACGACTACTACCTGGGCGGCAAGGACAACTACGCGGCCGACCGCGCCGCCACCGAGGAACTCGACAAGGTCGTGCCCAGCACGCGCCGCCTCGCCCTGAACAACCGCCGCTTTCTCCAGCGGGTTGTGAGGACCCTCTCCGAGGAGTACGGCATCCGCCAGTACCTCGACCACGGCTCAGGCCTGCCCACGCAGGACAACGTCCACCAGGTCGCGCAGCGCATCGACCCCACGACCCACGTGGTGTACGTCGACAACGACCCGATGGTGCTGGTCCACGGCCGTGCCCTGCTGGAGCAGGACGAGCGCACGACCGTCATACACGCGGACATGCGCGACACCGACCTGATCCTCGGGCACGCCGACACCAAGCGGCTGATCGACTTCTCGGAGCCGGTGTGCGTGCTCTTCAACTCGGTGTTCCACTGTATACCGGACAGCGACACCGACGGCCCGCTCGCCGTGGTCCGCCGGGTCCGGGAACGGCTCGCCCCCGGCAGCTTCATGGTGATGTGCCAATTGGTCAGCGAGGACCCCGAGGTGCGCGCGTTCGTCACCGACTTCATGGACAAGGCGACCCAGGGGCACTGGGGCCGGGTGCGCGAACCGAAGGACGTCGAGACGTACTTCGAGGACCTGGAGATCCTCGAGCCGGGTCTCGTGGAGGTGTCCACCTGGCGTCCGGACACGGACGTGGCGCCACGTCAGCTCACTCACGAGTGGATCGAGTTCGGCGGCGTGGGGCGCATCCCCCTGGAGAAGTGACCGGGCTGCCGCCCCGGACGTGACAGGATGCCGCTCGTGGGACGTTTCCCACGAGCGGCATCCGTGTGTCAGGAGTAGCGCTCCGCCATCGTCCGGCGCAGCAGGTCGAGCGACTCGCGCGGCTTGAGTGCCTCGTCCGCGAGCCGGTCCAGCGCGATCCGGTACTCCTCGGTCTCGTCGCGGTCCTCGAGAAAGTTGGCGCTCTTGATGTGCTCCAGGTAGACCACGTCGGGCAGATCGAGGCCGCCGAAGCGCAGATACGTGACCGGGATGGCGGGCGCCGAGGCGTTCGTGACGCTCAGCGGCACGATCTGCACCGTCACGTTGGGGCGCTCGGCCATCTCGACGAGGTGCGCGAGCTGTTCCCGCATGACCTCGGTGCTGCCGAGGACGCGCAGCAGCACGGACTCGTCGACGACCGCCCACAACTGCGGGGCGTCCGGCCGCCACAGCAACCGCGCCCGGGTCTCGCGGAGTTCGACGCGCCGCTCCACCTCGTTCGCCGGCGCGTTCGGCAGGCCGCGTTCCACCACGGCCCTGGTGTAGGCGGGTGTCTGCAGCAGGCCGGGCACGTACTGGATCTCGAACGTGCGGATCGTGGCCGCGGCCTCCTGGAGGCCGACCAGGCGGTCGAACCACTCGGGCATCAGCCGCTTGTCGTAGCGCTGCCACCAGCCCGGCTCACCGGCGCGCTGCAGCAGCTTGATCAGCACCGAGGCTTCGTACTCGTCGGTGTGGTAGAGCTGCAGCAGCGCGCGGACGTCGTTCTCGGTCGGCGGGCGGCGGCCCTTGCCCGACTCGATGCGGGACAGTTTCGCGGCGCTGAAGCCGACAGCGCGCGCCGCCTGGTCCTGGGCGAGTCCGGCGTCCTCACGGAAACCGGCGAGCTGCACACCGACCAGCATCTTCAGCAGCGTCGGCGCCGGCTCGGCTCTGTCCAGGTAGGGTTCCAGACGGGAGATGCGATGCGACGCGGCGGACATCCTGACTCCCAGCAGACCGGCACAAGGGCGATTTACGCTATCGCATCCTGCCGAGCTTCTCCACATTCTTCACAGGAGCCATGCGCAAATGGGGAGTCGGGCTCCGCTTGTTCCCGGGGGTCGCGCGTGAACGACGCCTCCTCAGACCAGGTGGTCGAACTCGCCGTCCTTCGCCCCGGCCAGGAACGCGGCCACCTCGGCCGCCGTGTAGACGAGCGCCGGCCCGTCGGGGTCACGGGAGTTGCGCAGAGCGATCCCGCCGTCGACGAGCAGAGCGACCTCGACGCAGTTGCCTTCGGCGTTGCTGTGCCGGCTCTTGATCCAGCAGGTGTCCAGCGAACTGGCCTGCACTCCGTTCCGCACTGGTGGCACCGCAGTCTCCTTGCTCTTCAGCCGTGCTCGACCCGGCTCGCGTACCCACGACGGCTTGTTTTTCACGCAATTTCTCGTGCAATTGCACGGCGGCGCCGTCGGCGTGGATAATAGCCGCGGCGTCAACCCCCGTGCTGACGTCGCGTCCTGACGTCGCATCGGGGAGACGCCGTGTCATCACCAGCGCAGCCCGTGCTCCAGTCGCCGAGTGCGACTGCGGAGCCCCCGGGCGCGGCCGGGGCGATCGACGGCTTCCCGGCCGGCCCCTGCGGCGTGGCCCGGCACGAGGCCGCGCTCCCGCCGCCGGAGACACCCGCGCCATCCCACGCCCCGCCGGCCTCGGCTTCACCCCACGCCTCGGTCGCCCTGCGCCTCGAGTGCAGTCGTGAGGGCTTCGCCCGCGCCCGGTCCTTCACCCGGGACACCCTGCGGCGGTGGTCGCTCGACCACCGCTGCGACGACACCACCCTCGTCGTCACCGAACTCGCCACCAACGCCGCGACGCACGCGGCACCGGAGACGCCCGGTGCGCCGGAGATACTGCTGGCCTTCCGCCTGGACCCGGCGTTCCTCCTGGTCACCGTCTCCGACCCCGACGACCGGCTGTCCGTCCGCGCGCCCGCGGCCGACCCGGCCCTGGAGGAACACGGCCGGGGCCTGTGCATCGTCGACGCCCTGTCCGAGGCGTGGGGCTGGACCACCACCCCTCCCGCGGGCAAGACGGTCTGGGCACGGTTGTCGACCTGTCCACCCATCTGACACGACTGTCGCGGAAAGGCCCCTCGCCATGCGCAGCGCTTCGACGGAACACCCGAGCAGCGAGCGCCCCCAGCGCCCCGACACCCCCACCGGGCTGGCCCGGAGCACACCGCTCACGGCACTGGACCGCGTGCCGTGGGGCGACATCCAGGACTCCACCGGGTCGGCGGCGGCCATTCCCGTGCTGCTGAGCGGTATCGCGTGCGGTGACGCCGACACGGCCCGGTCCGCGCTCGACGCCCTGCGGAAACGGATCTGCCAGTTCGGGTTCGTCGTGGAGCAGGCGACGGCCGCCACCGTTCCGTTCCTCTGGGAGCTGGCGAAACTGCCGCACGTGACCTGCCGCCCGCAGATCATCCAGCTCCTCAAGAGCATCGCCGACGCGCGGCAGTGGGAGAGCACCGCGGCCCTCTACCCGAAGCTGATGAACCGCCGGGAGAACCCGGTGGTGTGGGAACGGGCCGCGCGCCAGGCGGTACGGGCGCGCAGCGGGGAGCTCGGCCGGCTGATGGCGGACGAGGACACGGAGATCGCCCGGGCCACGAGCGAACTGGCCCGTTCGCTGGGCGTCTGAGCCCCGCACGGGCGCCCGTGCGGCAGGGGATGTGACGAAACGGTGAGGGCCGCCCGTCGCGGAGGGTGGTGCCCCTCGCCTCCCGGGGCCGGGCAGTGTAGACATGGCACATGGTCCGACTGTTGGGTCGATCCGGGACCCGGTCGCCCCGGCGGCCCGGCGCCACGCCGTCCGGACGGCAGCGCGGGGAGGCGGGCCCGTCGCGGTGGCAGACGGTGACGGGGCTGCGGTCAGCCCTGGGCGGGCGCAGCGTCGCCGGGCAGGTGTTCCTGCTGGTCGTGGTGATCGTGCTGCTGCTGGTCATGGCGGCCGTGGGGGCGCTCGTGCTGCAGGTGCGGCACGACACGACGCAGGAGGCCCGCGACCGCTCGCTCGCCGTCGCGGAGACCTTCGCCAACGCCCCGGGCACCGTCGACGCGCTCAGGAGCGCCGATCCCACCGCCGTGCTCCAGCCGCGCGCCGAAGCGGCCCGGACGCGGTCGAGGGTCGACTTCGTCGTCGTGATGAACACCGACGGGATCCGCTACACCCACCCCAAGCCGGACCGGATCGGGAAGAAGTTCGTCGGGACGCTGGCCCCCGCACTGGCCGGGAAGACGGTGACCGAGGAGATCGACGGCACCATCGGCCGGCTCGTGCAGGCGGTGGTGCCGGTGCGGGACCCGGCCGACGGCAAGGTCGTGGGCCTGGTGTCGGCGGGCATCACGACCAAGAACGTCGGCGGGACCGCCGACCGCCAGTTGCCGCTCGTCCTGTCCGCCGCCGCGGTCGCGCTCGCGCTGGCGACCGCGGGCGCCGCCCTGGTGAGCCGCCGGCTGCTGCGCCAGACACACGGGCTCGGGCCCCACGAGATGACCCGGATGTACGAACACCACGACGCCGTGCTGCACGCTGTCCGGGAGGGTGTGCTCATCGTCGACGACGGGGGCACCCTGGTGCTCGCCAACGACGAGGCGCACCGCCTGCTGGGGCTGCCCGGCGACGCCGAGGGCCGGCAGGTGCTGGATCTGGGGCTCGACCCCGGCACCGCCGAGCTGCTGGCCTCGCGGCGCGTCGCCACGGACGAGGTGCACCTCGTCGGGGACCGGCTCCTGGCCGTCAACCAGCGCACCACGGACGGTGCGGGCGGCCCGCCGGGCAGTGTCGCCACCCTGCGCGACTCCACCGAGCTGAGGGCCCTGTCGGGCCGGGCCGAGACCGCCCGTGAACGGCTGGACATGCTGTACGACGCCGGGGTGGGCATCGGCACCAGCCTCGACGTGACCCGCACGGCGGAGGAACTGGCCGAGCTGGCGGTGCCCCGGTTCGCCGACTTCGTGACCGTGGACCTGTTCGACGCGGTGCTGGGCGGCGGTCAGCCGGATGCCGCCGCCTCCCTCAGCCGCACGGCGCTCAACGGCATCAGCAAGGACGCCCCTCTGTATCCGGTGGGTCAGCGCATCCGGTTCGTCGCGTCCTCCCCCCAGGGCCGCAGCCTCGACACCGGGGGGCCCGTCCTGGAACCCCGGCTGGGCGAGGCACCGGGCTGGCAGGCCCAGGACCTGGAGCGCTCGACGCAGATCGTCGAGTACGGCATCCACTCCCTGATCACCGTGCCGCTGCGCGCCGGGGCCCTGGTCCTGGGCGTGGTGAGTTTCTGGCGCTGCGAGAAGCCGGAGCCGTTCGACGAGGACGAGCTGGCCCTGGCGGAGGAGCTGGTGGCGCGGGCCGCCGTCTCCATCGACAACGCCCGCCGCTACACCCGCGAGCACAGCATGGCGGTGACGCTGCAGCGCAGCCTGCTCCCGAGGAGCCTGCCCGAGCAGGGGGCGCTGGAGATCGCCTACCGCTATCTGCCCGCGCAGGCCGGGGTGGGGGGCGACTGGTTCGACGTGCTGCCGCTGTCGGGGGCCCGGGTGGCGCTCGTGGTCGGGGACGTCGTCGGGCACGGGCTGCACGCCGCGGCCACCATGGGGCGGCTGCGCACCGCGGTGCACAACTTCTCCGCGCTCGATCTGCCGCCCGAGGAACTGATCGCCCTGCTGGACGAGCTGGTGGTCCGGATCGACCAGGACGAGACGGAGGAGGAGGGCGGCGCCCCGGTCTCCGGCGCGACCTGCCTGTACGCCGTGTACGACCCGGTGTCCCGGCGCTGCACCGTCGCCCGGGCCGGGCATCCGCCGCCCGCGCTGATCCATCCCGACGGCCGGGTGGAGTTCCCGGAGGTGCCCGCCGGTCCCCCGCTGGGACTGGGCGGTCTGCCGTTCGAGACGGCGGAGCTGGAACTGGCCGAGGGCAGCCGGCTCGTCCTCTACACCGACGGGCTGGTCGAGGACCGGGAGCGGGACATCGACGTCGGCCTGGAGATGCTGCGCAAGGCGCTGGGCCGGGCCGGGGAGTCGCCCGAGGACACCTGCCGGGTGGTGCTGGACGCCCAGCTCACGGCCCGTTCCTTCGACGACATCGCGCTGATCGTGGCCCGGACGCGGGCGCTGTCGGCCGACCAGGTCGCCGAGTGGCCGGTGCCGGCGGACCCGGCGGCCGTGGGCGAGGTGCGGGCCGCGGTGAGCCGGCAGCTGGCCGCGTGGGGGCTGGAGGAGCTGACGTTCACCACGGAGCTGATCCTGAGCGAGCTGGTGACCAACGCGCTGCGGTACGGGGGCAGCCCCATCCACGTGCGGATGCTGCGCGACCGGAACCTGATCTGCGAGGTGTTCGACAACAGCAGCACCTCGCCGCACCTGCGGTACGCGACCATGACGGACGAGGGCGGCCGGGGCCTGTTCCTCGTCGCCCAGCTCGCCGAGCGCTGGGGGACGCGCTATCTGCCCGCCGGGAAGGTGATCTGGGCGGAGCAGCCGCTGCCCGCCGGGCACCTCCGGCCATAAGCACGACAAGGGACTACTCATAAGATCACCTTATGAGCCCATAGGCCGGACCCGCGTACCGACTTAGGCATGCCTTAGCTTAGGCTTCCCGTCGAGATCGCTTGTCGCCGCTCGAAGGGAACCTGACCATGCCCCGCCCCCTGCGGGTCGCCATCGTCGGATCCGGCCCCGCCGGGATCTACGCCGCCGACGCCCTGCTCAAGTCCGAGGTGGCCGCCGAACCCGGCGTGTCCATCGACATCTTCGAGCGGATGCCCGCGCCGTTCGGTCTGATCCGCTACGGCGTGGCTCCCGACCACCCGCGGATCAAGGGCATCATCACGGCCCTGCACCAGGTCCTCGACAAACCCCAGATCCGACTCTTCGGCAACGTGGACTACGGCACCGACATCGGCCTGGACGACCTGCGCGCGTTCTACGACGGCGTCATCTTCGCCACCGGCGCCACGGCGGACCGGGCGCTGCCGATCCCCGGCATCGACCTCGACGGCTCCTACGGCGCCGCCGACTTCGTGTCCTGGTACGACGGCCACCCGGACGTGCCGCGCAGCTGGCCGCTGGAGGCGGAGAAGGTCGCCGTGCTCGGCGTCGGCAACGTGGCGCTCGACGTCGCGCGCGTCCTGGCCAAGACGGCGGACGAACTGCTGCCGACCGAGATCCCGCCGAACGTCTACGACGGCCTGAGGGCCAACCGGGCCAAGGAGATCCACGTCTTCGGCCGCCGCGGCCCGGCGCAGGCGAAGTTCAGCCCGATGGAGCTGCGGGAGCTGGACCACTCCCCCAGCATCGAGGTCGTCGTCGACCCCGAGGACATCGACTACGACGAGGGCTCGATCGCCACCCGGCGCGGCAACAAGCAGGCCGACATGGTCGCCAAGACCCTGGAGAACTGGGCGATCCGCGACACCGGCGACCGTCCTCACAAGCTGTTCCTGCACTTCTTCGAGTCGCCGGCGGAGATCCTGGGCGAGGACGGCAAGGTCGTCGGGCTGCGCACCGAGCGCACGGAGCTGGACGGCACCGGAAACGTCAAGGGCACCGGGACGTTCAGGACCTGGGACGTCGGCGCCGTCTACCGCGCCGTCGGCTACCTCTCCGACAAGCTCCCCAAGCTGCCCTGGGACCTGGACTCGGGCACGGTGCCGGACGCGGGCGGCCGGGTCCTGCAGGAGACCGGCGAGCACCTGCAGTCGACGTACGTCACCGGCTGGATCCGGCGCGGCCCGGTGGGCCTGATCGGGCACACCAAGGGCGACGCCAACGAGACGGTGGCCAACCTGCTGGCCGACTACGCGGGCGGCCGCCTCCACACACCGGCCGTCCCCGCCCCCGAGGCCGTGGACGCGTTCCTGGCCGAGCGGGAGGTCCGCTTCACCACGTGGGACGGCTGGTACCGGCTGGACGCGGCGGAGAAGGCGCTGGGCGAGCCCGAGGGGCGCGAGCGCGTGAAGCTGGTCGAGCGTGAGGACATGCTGCGGGCGAGCGGCGCCTGACGGTCGGACACCCGCGGGGCGGGTCCGGTGGCGATGTCACCGGACCCGCCCTTTCGCGCGCTTGAAGCTCGTACGATCCACATGCTTCATCAGATCATCACATCACCTCAGTGCTCCTGCGGCGAGATGGCCGTCGTCCACGAGCTGCCGGCCGACGCGGCAGCGGCGGCCGGCCTGGTCGATCGCCGCCCACCAGCCGTCGGGGGCGAGTGCTCCGCTGTGGGTGAGGAGGTCCCCGAGGGCGGGTGTGACGGCCGATTCGACGTGGACGACGTGTCCCGCGGCCAGGTAGACGATCCCCGACTCGGTGGACAGGGCGCCGCTCGCGCGTTGCGCGGCAAGGGTGGCGAGCTGGACCGAGGCCGGTTCGTCCGTGCGTGAGGTCAGGATCTGCGTGATCATCCGAGCACCAGTCGCTCCGCCATCTCTCCGAGCCGGATCCGCGCCAGGGCGAGGTTGCCCTCCGCGCGGTCGAGCCACAAGTGCAGGAACACGGTGCTGTCGAACGTCGTGCTCACGAACCTGAGCAGGTGGTAAGAGTCGGGTCGTGATGATCAGGTCCTGTACCGGTGGTTCCTTCCCGGTGTCTGCTCCCGCGTCGGTGCCGGCCAGCGCGCCGCTCTCGGTGGCGAGCCGGGCGAGCTCGGCGGTCTCGGCAGCCGTCGCCTCCGCGTCACCGCCGGGTGCGTCACCCACCGCGCCCAGGGCGAGACCGCTGATCCAGTCGACCACCGACGCCCATCGAGCGCCGGGCAGCCGCATGGCTTCCAGCAGACTCTCGTCGATTCCGGGCACGCCGAATCCCCTCCCCTGCACGGCCGTTCCCGTGAACGTGAGCACGACCCTACGGAAGGCGCTCGGCACAGGTGAAGGCTTTGGCATTTTCCAACGGCATTGCGCAAAAGCAGGGAAGATGATGGACGAGGCCGGACCGAAGCGAGCAGCGACCGTCATGAGCGAGTCCGACGCAGCCGTACCCACCGTGACCTGCCGGATCCGGGACGGACGGCCCGGGGGCCGACACGGGGGCCCGCGGCGGTGTCGAGCGGCTGGTGAGCAGGTGTTCGGCCATGCTGGGGCAGGCGGTACGGCGCCCTCTCCCCACGACAAGGAGCACCGCATGACCACGGACCCGGTCGGACGATTCCTGGCGGCTCTGGACGCTCACCACCGCGAGGACGTCGGGGCCAGGCCCCGGCAGGAGCAGGAACGCCTCGCGGCCGCCTGGGAGCGGGAACTGGAGACGGACGACGAACTCGACACCCTCGACGAACTGTCGCCGGCGGCGGCAGAGGCCGAGGCGGCACGCCGGGTCCTGGACCGCGGGAACGACTAGCGGCCGGCCCCGTCGCCGTACGCCGCGCCCGTCACCATAGACGCCCCGCACGTCGCGCGACCACCGTCAGGGCGCTACCGCCCGGGCGGCCGCTCGCCGCTCACGACGGTCGCGGTGATGCGGTTGAGGGCGTCCGGGGTGAGGGGCCGGTCGCGTGGCGTCCGGGTCAGGGCACGGTGGCGGCGACACCCCGCATCACCCTTTTTCGTCACGTTTGCCCCGTACCGGAACGGTCAACGGATTCCGGCAGTGGAACGGAGACCGTACCGGGAGGCGGACCGAAGCATGACCGTCACCACCGTGCCGTCCAGGACCGGCTCGTTCGCGGGCCGACGGCCGGTCACGTCCGTCGCCCGGGCATGAGACGGCACGCCGCGCACCGGGCGGGGCACGCGCTGCGCCACGGGTGGGAGCGGCTGGGGGCGCACACGCTGCTGCGGCAGGGGCGTGATCTGGAGTTGCTGCACCGGGCCACGGGCTTCGCCACGCTCTCGCTGGTCACCCTGGCACCGCTGCTGATCGTGGTGGCGGCCGCGGATCCCCTGGAGCGCGGCGGGTTCGCGTTGTGGCTGGCGGACGGCATGGGGCTGTCCGGACGGTCCGCGCGCCTGCTCACGGACATCATCAGTCCCCCGCGCAAGGTCATCGGCACCACGAGTGTCCTCGGCGGGGTCGCGCTCGCCGTCTTCGGCATCGCGCTCGGGGGAAGCGTGCAGAACGGCTACGAGCGGATCTGGGGTCTGGCGGCCGGGCCCTGGCACCGCCTCTGGCGCCAGGCGGTGTGGATGGTCGCCGTGACCGCCTACCTGTACCAGGAGGTGCAGACACGCGGCCTCGTCTCGGGTCCGGAGCGGATCGCGCTCAGCGCGGCGTCCGGTGTGCTGTTCTTCTGGTGGGGGCAGCGGTTCCTGCTGGGCGGGCAGGTCAGCTGGACCGACCTGCTCCCCGGGGCCGTGGCCACCATGCTGGGCATGGTCGGCCTGCGCACGTTCTCCCACTTCGTCTTCACCCCGCTCATCGTCACCAACGCGATCAGCTACGGAGCCGTCGGCGTGGTGCTCGTGGTGGAGTCCTGGCTCATCGGCGTGGGCTTCGTCGTCTACGGCGGGGCGCTGCTCGGCCGCTGGCTGCTGGAGCATCACGGGTTCGGGCATCATGCCCACCCCGCCGGCGACATCGAGGAGTGACGCCGCGAGCGCGGTCGTTCACGGTGTCACGGTGTTCACGGTCGCAGCAGACCGCCGACCCGCCAGTCGTGAGGTCTGCCGTCGTTGGCGATGTTCCGGTGGCGCAGCGTCCCCTCGACGGTGCAGCCCAGTCTCTCCGCGACGGCGCGCCGCCCGGCGGAACACGTGGCAGGAACCGACCCGTCCTCCTGGTGACTGGCCCCGGCCGGCCCGACGGCCTCTCAGATGTCACGGACGCCGGCGCGCGCACCGCCCCGGACGACGCGTCCACCGGTCTCACGGGCTTCCGCTCGCCGCGGCCGCACCGCCGTCCGGGGTGCGGAAACCGCGGAACGTCACGGACTTGCGGGTCACGAAGCCCAGCCGCTCGTAGAGCGCGATCGCCCCCGTGTTCGCCTCGGCGACGTGCAGGAACGGGCGTTCGCCCCGGGCCACGACGCGTGCGAGGAGGGCACGCAGCAGACGGGCGGCGTGGCCGCGGCCGCGCGCCTCGGGAGCGGTGCAGACGGCGCTGATCTCGGTCCACCCGGGGGGCCGCAGCCGCTCCCCCACCATCGCCACCAGCGAACCGGCCTCGCGGATGCCGAGGTACGTGCCGAGTTCGTGGGTGCGCGGCCGGAAGGGCCCGGGCCGGGTCCGCCCGATGAGGTCGAGCATCTCGGGGACGCTCGCGGCGCCCAGTTCCACGAGGCCGGAGCAGGGCTGCGCGGTCGCGGGGTCCGGGCCGTCGTCGCCCGTCCAGATCATCTGGCGGCCTTCGAGGACGAACACCGGCTCCCAGTCCGGCGGCGGTGTCGCCGGGCAGCTGAACAGGTCGGCGACCGCGCCCGGTCCGAGCAGTGCGGCCAGGTCGGCCCACTCCGTCGCACCGGCCTCGGCGGGCACCGCACCGAAGGGAGCGACCTGGGGCAGATAGGTGGCGGCGGTGCCGTGCCGGCGCGCGAGGTGCGCGTGGCGGCCGCGGAGGGACTCCCCCACGGGGTCGTCGAGTGCGACGGCGTCGCGAAGTCCCGACATGATGCTGCGCCTCTCCCTGCCCCGTGCGTCGGGGCGGCCGGTGAGCGGACCGGTACGGCGGCATAGCGCGCCGGCGGACCATCGTAGTCGGGCCCGACCAGGCCTCCGCGCCCGGGCTGCCGGCGCAGCCGTCCGCGGCGACGCCCCGGCCGTTGTCGGCACCCGGCGCCGTCCGCCACGGGACGACCAGCACGTCTGCCGAGCCCATGGGTCGAATCCCCCTCGCTCATCCGGAGGTCACGAGCCGCAGGGGCCGCGGGTCCCGCTCCGGCCAGCGAGCAGGACCCGCCCCGGTGCGGATGGTGGGCGGGCCCTGCTCGTGCGGACCATTGTCGGGATCATGCACCGGGCGGGCCACGAGTGAGACCCGCCGATGCCCGCGCGCCGCGCACACCCCGCGCGCGTCACGCACACCCCGCGCGCCCCGCGCTGCCCCGACGCGCACCCGTGCGCCGCACCGCGCTTCCTCGGATTCCACATGCCCCGGCGCATCCTGGGTAGGGGCTGCGTGACCCCGGCTCACGCCCACCGGCCTGCGGTGACGATACTGGCAGGCGCACATGCCCCCCGCTCACAGATGGATCCATGTCGACCTCCACGACCGCCCGCCCCATGACGCCCGCCACGGTGTGGCTGGCGCGCGGCCGCCATGCCTCCGGCGCCGCGGACGACGTTCTCCGGCGCTCGCTGCAGCGGCGCAAGGACAACCAGGACATCGACGACTTCCTGGAGCTGCCCGACGACCGGACCGGCCCTTCGGAGCGGGTCTTCGAGGCCCGCTGGCGGGTCGACGGCGACGTGACCGTGCGCGCCCGGCTGAGCCTCGCCTCCGGTGACGGGCAGGAGTGGATCCTGGTCGCCGAGGCCGGGCGGCCGTGGCGCGACGCGTGGCCGTCCCCGGCCGGCCTGTTCTGGCCGGACGGGCCGGAGCTCGCCTGGGACCGGGACGCCACGACGCGGCTGGCCCCGGGCGGGATCAACCCGCTCCCCCGGGACGACAAGGAGACCAGGCGCCTGCTCCGCGGCGCGGTACGGGGCGGATGGCACATCCACGTGGTGGTCCACGAGGCGATGACGACGGACGACCGCGGCCGGGTGCCGCTGGCGCGCTGGCTCCCCCCGGGGCTGCGGCACCGGGTGGTGGAGCACCGCGCCGCGCCGCAGCAGCTGCGGGGCCTGAACTGGGCCCTGCGGGACACCGGTGTCGAGGTGCCGCGCGGCGGTGCCGTGGTGCTGCCCGGCACCCCGGCGCCGGAGGGCTACGACGCCCGGGACTTCTCCGTGCGGGCGGTCTTCCTCGACGGTTCCGAGCCGGCCGACCTCGTCGACGCGGTCCGGCGGTTCGCCGCCCTTCCGAGACCCCTGCCCGACGGCGCCGAGGACGCCCTCACCGCGCTGCGGGAGGACTGGCACCTGCTGACGCTCCGGGAGGAGCTGGAGCGCCAGCGTGCTCTGGTGGCCATGTACGCCGAGGCCCTGGAGGCCATGACGCAGTCGCGCGACCTGTACCGGGAGGCCGCCGAACGGGCCCACGAGGCCCTGGCCGCCCTCCAGGAGTCCACCGCGGCCGCTCCCCCGGGCCCGCAGCCTGCGGGCACCCCCGCCACCTCCCCGCTCCAGCAGCTCACCCGCACCTTCGAACGCCTCAAGCCCAGGCGTCCCGCGTCCCCGGCCGCCGAAGCGGGGAGCGCCGGGGTCCGGCGGGTGACGTCGGAGCGGTAGGGCCTTCCCCCGCCGTGTCAGGCGCGGTCCGGTGGATACGTGGGTGCGGACGGCACTACGGCCCGCCCGGGAAGGGTCCACCACGACGTGGGCAGCGACGAGCACCACTCGCGGACGACGCTCCGCGTCAACGGCAAACCCCACACCCTCACCGTCGACCACCGCCGGGTCCTGCTGGACCTCCTGCGGGAGGACCTCGACCTGACCGGCGCCAAGAAGGGCTGCGACCACGGCCAGTGCGGCGCCTGCACGGTCCTGGTGGACGGGCGGCGCGTCAACAGCTGCCTGCTGTTCGCGGTCGCCCTGGACGGCTGCGAGGTCACCACGATCGAAGGCCTGTCCGGCGACGGGGAGGAGCCCCAATCCGCTGCAGCGGGCCTTCCTGGAGCGCGACGCCTTCCCGTGCGGCTACTGCACCCCGGGCCAGATCTGCTCGGCGGCCGGCCCGCTCGCCGAGGCCACGGCCGGTCACCCCTCGCACGTCACCGACCCGGCGGCGCCCTCGGGCGAGCCCGTGCCGCTGGACCGGGAGGAGATCCGCGAGCGGCTGAGCGGCAACCTGTGCCGGTGCGGCGCCTACCCGCGCATCAACGAGGCCGTGCGGGACGTGGTCGCGTGAGGGAGTTCGCCCACGTTCGTCGGCGGTATCCTCGCCGTCCTCACCCCCGAGGACGCGCCGCGGCTTCCGGAGCCGGACGATCCCGCGCTCGCCGTGCTCCAGGACGCGCGGGTGCCGCACCGCGGCTGGTTCGTGGCCCTGGTGGTGGCCGAGACCCTGGAGGCGGCCCGGGCCGGTGCGGCAGCCGTCCGGGTCGACTACGAGGCGGAGGAGCACGATGTCGTGCTCAGCCCTTCGCACCCGGGAGTGTACGTGCCCGAGACGGCCAACCGCGGCCATCCGGCGGTACGTGAACAGGGGGACAGGACGCGGCGTTCGGTCCCTCGGACGTGCGGGTCGACGTCGCCTACCGGGTGCCGCCGCTGCACCACCACCCCATGGAGCCCCACACCAGCACCGCCCGCTGGGAGGAGGACGGCCGAATCGAGTGCGGCCGTACCTGCGTCCTCCGGCGTGTGACGAGCGACGTTACGGTGACCATTACCAGAGGCACACGTCACGGAGTGCCACTCGGGTGAGCCATCGGGATGACCAGGCGCCCGGCGCCATTGCGGCGACTCACGGACATCTCCTGCCCAGGCGGCAATACAGCCGCCGGAAACGGGAATCCAGCTAGGGACACCCCGTGTCGCGGCGCGGCACGCCAGGAGGAGGACAACCCGTGGATACGACCACATCGGTGATCGTCCTGGCCGCGGTCCTCGCGGCCGTCGTGCTCGCCTTCGCCGCCGGCGCCTTCGTACGGCTGGTGCGGACCCGGCGCGAACTGCGTCGCGCGGGACTTCCCACCGGCCCGCGCTGGGTCTTCTGGGGCGCGGTGCTCTACTTCGTGCTCCCGGTCGACCTGTTGCCCGACCCCGTGTACCTGGACGACATCGGGGTTCTGCTCCTCGCTCTGCGCACCGTCCGCGGCTCCCTCGGCGAACGGGAGCGCAGCACGAAGCACCGGCCCGACCAGCAACCGGCGCGATGACTACGGAAAGTAACGAAACCAACCACCCGTTCGATTCGTATAAGTCTCTGGAAGCCGCATCGAGCCGGTGGACCGGGTGGCCGCGCCCCCCGGTCCGCCGCTCGGTCGGCGCAGTACCGACGAGGGAGAGACGATGCAACCGTTCGCGCTCAACTACGCGCGCCCGGCAGTGGAGTTGGAAGCCGCTGTTCCGTACGCGTATGACGCCGGAATGCAGTTGAACGTGCTCCACGACGGCCGGGTCGCGGCCCATGACTTCGCCCTGTTGAGAGAGTTCGGCACCACGACGTCCACCGCCGGTTCCAAGACGCACTTCGACGACTGACCGCGGGCCGCCGAAGATGACCGTACTGATCCTCACCTGTGAGGAGGACGTGACCGCGGACATGGTGGTCGTGCACCTCAACGCGACAGGGGTTCCGGTGGTCCGCGTGGACCCGGCCGACCTGACCGGGGGCGTCTCGCTGTCGGGTGAGTACGTCCACGGCCGGTTCCGCGGCCATCTGTCCGCCGGGGGACGGCTGGTGAGCATCGGGGGGCTGCGGTCGGTCTGGGTCCGCAGACCCGGTGCTCCGGCCGCTCGGGCGGCACAGCCGTCGGACTGGCTGACCGAGGAGGCCGCACAGGCGCTCTACGGCATGCTGCGGGGCTCGGACGCGCGCTGGATGAACCATCCGGACGCGGCCCGGCGGGCCCGGCACAAGCCCTGGCAGTTGCGGCTCGCCCAGCGGTCCGGGCTGCCGGTGCCGGCGACGCTGATCACGACCTTCCCGCGCGCCGCCCGCGAGTTCGCCGAGCGCTACCCGGACCTGGTGGTCAAGCCGGTGTCGGGCGCGCATCCGCAGGACCCGCCCCGGGCGGTGCCGACCAGCCGGGTCGCGCCCGACACGGACTTCTCCGCCGTGGCGTTCGGGCCGACGCTGCTGCAGCGCCGCATCAACAAGCGGGCCGACATCCGGCTGACCGTGGTCGGCAAGCGGATGCTGGCCGCCCGCAAGGCGGCCCCGGCGGACCCGGACGAGGTCGATGTGCGGTTCGCCGCACCCGGCGCGCCCTGGCTGCCCATCGAGGTGCCCTCGTACATCGCCCCGGGCGTCCTGGCCTATCTGCAAGAGGCCGAACTGGCCTATGGGGCCTTCGACTTCGCCGAGGACGCGGACGGGACGTGGTGGTTTCTGGAGTGCAACCAGTCGGGGCAGTTCGGGTTCGTCGAGGTGGAGACGGGACAGCCCGTCGCCCGCACCATCGCGGCGTGGCTGGCCCGGCCCGTCCCCGTGGAGCCGCCGCGCGTCAGCGACTCAGGAACGACGGTGTGTTGAGCACCGGGCCCGGCAGATCCGGGCCCGGGCAGGCCGCGCTCCTCACTGCGGCCGCGGTCCGGGAAGCATGCCGGCGCGCTGCCAGCCGGCGCCCGGGGAGTGCGGGCGGTCGTAGCCGAGGGACTGAGAAGGCCGCATGACCAGCTCCAGTTCCCTGCTGACCCGTTCGGCCTCGCGGCGCACCTGGGCGGGCACATCGCCGCGCTCCGCGATGAGCCGGTCGTAGATGGGGGAATCCTGGAACACCCGTCAACGTGCCTTTCTGCTCGCGTCCCCGTACAGGGGCCAAGACTGCGAGTGTAGGCGCCCCGACGTCCCGGAGTGTGAATTCCCGGGGATGACTTGACGCAGAAGGGACATCTGTGACAGGCGAGCCGGCGTCTTGCCTCGGGTGGCCCGGGCCTCGGCCTCCGTGGGCGGACCGACGGGAGGCCGTACGCGTACCGCGCGTCGCTGCGCGGGAGGACCGAAGCCCCGGCGGCCCGTTGAGGGCCGACGGGGCGTGCGTCGGTCGTCACCCGTGGGGAGGTCAGACGGCCAGCGACAGGCCGCTCTCCCCCTCGGGCTCCGCGGGCGTGACGTCCGCGGGCCGCCCCTTGGCCCCCTTGGCGAGCAGCAGGGCGTCGGCCCGGGTGATGGCGTCGTGGATGACGGACGTGCCCATCATCACGCACAGCGTGTAACTGACGTCCTCCACCTCGCGTGCCCTGGCCGGCGTATGCCTTTCCGCCTGCGCGATCTGCAGCGACGCGTACCGCGTCAGCAGCGTCCTCACGACCTTCGGGTCCGGTACGAGCACCAAGCGCCCCTCTCTATGTTTTCGCTGCGTATGCCCGGGCCGCGCGGATGCAATCGCACCTTTCCGGCGTCTGATCGTGATTGACGCACATCATTCGCTTCATGACTCATCGTCCGCGGCGCACGCCCCGTCGGAGCGGCGGCTCACCGCCTCATCATGCGAGCTGACCGCCGTGCAGGGCCGTGTACGCCCCGCCCCGGAGCAGCAGCTCCTCATGCGTGCCGCCCCCCTGGATCCGGCCATCACCCATCACCGCGATCCGGTCGGCGCTCCGGACCGTGGACAGGCGGTGCGCGACGACGAACGTGGTGCGCCCGTGCAGCAGCCGGGTCAGCGCCTGCTGCAGGAGGGCCTCCGAGCGGGTGTCCAGGGCTGAGGTCGCCTCGGCGAGCACCAGCACCTTGGGGTGGCGGATCAGGACCCGGGCGATGACGAGCCGCTGACGCTGCCCCCGGACAGCCGGGCGCCGTGCTCCCCGACCAGGGCGTCGCGGCCCTCGGGGAGCCGGTCGACGAACTCCCGGGCGTTGGCGTGGCGCAGGGCGGCCCGCACGGTCTCCTCGTCGGCGTCGTCCATGCCGTAGACGACGTTCTCGCGCGCCCCGGGGCGGCGGCGCCCCGGGTCCCGCGGTCCGCTCAGGCAGCGTCCAGTTCCGCCAGTTCCCGGGGCGTCAGGACGAGGTCGGGGGCGGCGGCCGAGTCGCGGATGGTCTCCGGCCGGCTCGCCCCCGGGATCGGCACGACCACGGGGGACTTGGCGAGCATCCAGGCCAGGCACACCCGCTGTGGGCTCACCCCGCGGGCCTCGGCGATCCGGGCGAACGGGGCGTGGGCGGAGCCCAGTTCACGGGCCCTGGCGATGCCGCCGAGAGGGCTCCAGGGGAGGAAGGCGATGCCGAGTTCGTCGCACAGCCGCAGTTCCGGCTCGCTGGAGCGGAAGGCCGGGGAGAACTGGTTCTGCACGGAGACCAGCCGGCCGCCGAGGATCTCGTTCGCCTGGCGGATCTGCTCCGGGTTCGCGTTGGAGACGCCGGCCATCCGGATCTTGCCCTCGTCGAGCAGGTCCCGGATCGCGCCGAGGGACTCGGCGTAGGGGACGCGGGGATCGGGCCGGTGGAACTGGTAGAGGCCGACGGCCTCCACGCCGAGCCGGCGCAGGGACTCCTCGCAGGCCTGCTTCAGGTGGCGAGGGCTGCCGTCGAGAGTCCAACTGCCGTCCCCGGGGCGCAGATGGCCGCCCTTGGTGGCGACCAGGACCTCCTTGCCCAGGTCGTGGGAGGCGAGGGCCTTCGCGATCAGGGTCTCGTTGTGGCCGACCTCACCGACGTCCCGGTGGTAGGCGTCCGCGGTGTCGATGAAGGTCACCCCGGCGTCGAGCGCCGCGTGCACGGTGGCGAGGGAGCGTTCCTCGTCCGGGCGGCCCTCGATGGACAGGGGCATCGCCCCCAGGCCGATCGCGCTGACGGCGACATCACCGATGCGGCGGGTGTGCATGGCTTCGTGACCTCTTCCGGCTGTCGTGTCGGCTGTTCGGGCGATGACCCACTCCAGCCTGGCCGACGTGCGACCGGGCGTCCAATAGAGGATGGAGAACGCATTCAGCACCCGGGGGGTGAATGCCCCCTGGCGCGCCGATGGCACGCCACACCCCTGAACGGCAGCCGCCCCCCAGGAGGACGCCGGCCAGGTTCGGGGCCGTCAGACCCGAGAGGGCGTCCCGCTTCCGGGTGTCATCGAGCTGCGGAACCGCCGTTCGAGGGGCATGGTGGGGCTATGGAAGGTCAACCGCCTGTGATCGTGCAGCCGCCCGCGCCGGACGGCGGAAGGCTGGTGACCATCCACGGCGAGCGTATGGGCGTCGCCTACAGCCTGTTCGACGTCCTGGACCTGCTCCACCGCGAGGGCCTGCCCACCGCCGACACGGCCGTCGACGACTCCGACCTGATCGCGTGGCAGGGCGGCGGCCCGTACGACTGGAACGCCGGGGCGCCCGACGAGGCGTGAGAGTCCGGGGTACGACGGCCCGCCCTGAGTCCCCCGGGCCGTTGCCGGGGCGGCTCCCGCGCCCTGCCCGAAGCAGGCCCGGCCGCGACGCTTCCCGCCTGCGCGCGGCGCGTTCGGCGAGCCGCCGTCAGTACCCGGCGCTACGCTGCGCGCAACCGACCCCCGCCCCTACTGGGAGGTTCTCATGTCCTCGCGGCTCAACCCCTACCTCACCTTCAACGGCGACGCCCGCCAGGCGATGGAGTTCTACCAGCAGGTCTTCGGCGGCACCCTGGTCCTCAGCACCTTCGGCGAGTTCGGCCAGGAGGACACCCCGCACGCCGACAAGATCATGCACGCCATGCTGGAGACCGCCGGCGGTTTCACCCTGATGGCCTCCGACAGCCCGCCCGGCATGGAGATTCCGCAGGGCGGCCCCTTCTCGGTGAGCCTCAGCGGTGACGACGACGCCGAGCTGCGCGGCTACTGGGAGAAGCTGTCCGCGGACGGCTCGGTGTCGGTGCCGCTGGAGAAGCAGATGTGGGGCGACGTGTTCGGCATGTGCACCGACCGCTTCGGCGTCCCGTGGATGGTCGACATCAGCGGACCGGAGAGCTGAGGACGACCAGTTCCCGCGTCGCCCGGGTCATCGCCACGTAGTGGTCGACGGCGCCCTCGACACCGGCGCCGAAGCCCTCCGGGTCGACCAGCACGACGAGGTCGAACTCCAGCCCCTTGGAGAGCTCCGGGGTCAGCGACCGGACCCGGGGCGAAGCAGGACGGAACGTGGGGTCGCCGATGACGCAGGCGACTCCCCCGGCCTGGTCGGCCAGCCAGCTGCCGAGGATCGCGTCCCGTTCCCCGACGGACCCGTGGCGGACGGGGATCCCGCCGTCGCGGACGGAGACGGGCACGTTGGCGTCCGGCAGGACGGCCCGGATGACCGGCTCGGCCTCCGCCATGATCTCGGCCGGGGTGCGGTAGTTGATGCTCAGGGAGGCCAGGTCGATGCGCTCGAACCCGACGCGGGCGAGACGTTCCGTCCACGACTCGGTGAAGCCGTGCCGGGCCTGGGCACGGTCCCCGACGACGGTGAAGCTGCGGGACGGGCAGCGCGACAGCAGCATCTGCCACTCGGCGTCCGTCAGTTCCTGCGCCTCGTCGACGACGATGTGCGCGAACGGTCCCGCGAGCCGGTCCGGGTCGGCGGTGGTCAGGCCGCTCTCGTCGGCCAGGGAGTTCCGCATGTCCTGGCCGTGCAGCATGATCAGCACGCCTTCGCCGTCGTCGTAGGTGTGCGCCTGGAGCAGGTCGTCGATGACGTCCGCCATGCGCTCCTGCCGGGCGGCGACCGCCGCCTCCGTGCGGCGTCTGCGCCGGGAGGCCTCCGGGTCTCCGAGCCGCCGGCGTGCCGCGTCGAGCAGCGGCAGGTCGGACACCGTCCAGGCGTGCGGGTCCGCGCGTTGCAGGGTGCGCACCTCGTCACGGCTGAGCCAGGGAGCGCACATCCGCAGATAGGCGGGCACCGACCAGAGGTCGCCGACGACGTCGGTCGCCTCCAGGAGCGGCCAGGCGCGGTGGAACTCCGTGCGGAGTTCCCCGTTCTGCGCCAGTGCCCCGCGAAGCGGTTCGTCCGCGACGTCGCCGCCGTGCTTGCCGACGAGGATCGTGAGCAGTTCCTCCCAGACCTGGTCGCGTGCCTCGTTGTGCGGGGTGCCGGGGTACGCCGCCTCGAACGCCACGGCCCAGTCGCGGGGGCTCAGGCGGATGTCGGACCAGGGGGTGGAGACGGTCATGCTCACGGCGGGCGGCTCCTCGTAGAAGGCGACGGCCTTCTCGATCGCCCGGACCATCGCGGCGGACGACTTCAGGCGTGCCGCCTCCGGGTCGGCCTCTTCCCCGGCCGTGGCTCCCTCGTCGACGAGGTCGCGCAGGACGCAGGTCTGCACGCCCTCCTCGCCGAGACCGGGCAGGACGTCGGAGACGTAGGACAGGTAGGGCCGGTGCGGGCCGACGAACAGGACGCCGCCGTGGCGGTGCCGGGCGAGGCGCGGGTCGGAGTGCAGGAGGTAGGCGGAGCGGTGCAGGGCGACGACGGTCTTGCCGGTGCCGGGGCCGCCGTCGACGACGAGGGCGCCGCGGGAACCTGCGCGGATGACGGCGTCCTGGTCGGCCTGGAGGGTGCCGAGCACGTCCCGCATCCGGGGCGAGCGGTGGGTGCCGAGACTGGCGATGAAGGCCGACTGGTCGTCGAGCGCGGCGTGCCCGCCGAGGGCGTCGGGGGTGAACACCTCGTCCCAGTAGTCGCTGATCCGGCCGTCGGTCCAGCGGTAGCGGCGGCGGGCGGCCAGGCCCATCGGGTTGCCGTGGGTGGCGCCGAAGAAGGGTTCGGCCGCGGGGGAACGCCAGTCGACCAGCAGCCGGCGGCCTTCGCTGTCGGTGAGCCCGAACCGTCCCACGTACACGGGCTCACCGTCGTCGGCGCCCACCATGTGCCCGAGGCACAGGTCGAGTCCGAAGCGGCGCAGGGCCCGCAGGCGGGCGGTCAGGCGGTGGATCTCCGCGTCGCGGTCCATCGCCTGCCGCCCCTTGCCGCCGGGGGCTCTGCGCGCGGTCCGAAGCCGGTCCGTCAGTTCGCCGATCGTCTGCTCCAGGCAGGCGGCGACGGCGGCGAAGTGGTGCTCGTCCCGGGCGGTCAGCGCCGGGTCGGCCTTGTGTGCGAGGCGGTCGGGAAGGTCGAACGCGCTCGTGGTCGCTCCGGTCACGTCATGCTCCCGTTTCCGCAGGTCATGGGCTTTGTCCGGACAGTCTGCGGTAGACGGGGGGCCTTGCCGCAAGGCCCCCCGTGCGCTATAAGTTGAGAGTGGCAAGGAGAGGGCTCCTTGCCTTTTCCGTTGCGTGCCCCCCTTCGCCCGCCGCCCGTTCGGGTGTGACACGCTCTGCGACGGGCGGTCGCCGGAAGACCGGCCGCCCGCTGTTCAGGGCACCGTGGAGAGGCGGCGGCATGCGCATGGGACTGCTGGGCACCGGACCCTGGGCGCGGATGGCCCACGCGCCCGCGTTGGGCGGGCACGAGGCGCTGGACTTCGCCGGGGTGTGGGGCCGGCGTCCCGAAGCGGCCGGGGAGCTGGCGCAGTGGCACGGCGTCCGGGCGTACGACGACGCCGACGAGCTGTTCGCCGACGTGGACGCGGTCGCCGTGGCCCTGCCTCCGCAGGTGCAGGCCGAGCTGGCGGTGCGGGCGGCGCGGGCCGGGTGCCATCTGCTGCTCGACAAGCCCCTGGCGCCGACGGTGCGGGAGGGGCGGGCCGTGGTGGAGGCGGTCGCGGAGGCCGGGGTCGCCTCGGTGGTGTTCTTCACGACCCGCTTCCAGCCCGGGGCCGAGGCCTGGATCTCCGAACAGGCCGCGGTGCCGGGCTGGTTCACCGCGCGGGCGCAGTGGCTGGGGGCGGTGTTCACCGGCGACAGCCCCTTCGCGACGCCGTGGCGGCGGGAGAAGGGCGCCCTGTGGGACGTCGGCCCGCACGCCCTGTCCGT
Organism: Streptomyces sp. NPDC058741; assembly: GCF_042746715.1. Classification (NCBI taxonomy): domain Bacteria; kingdom Bacillati; phylum Actinomycetota; class Actinomycetes; order Kitasatosporales; family Streptomycetaceae; genus Streptomyces; species Streptomyces sp. NPDC058741. The sequence goes on from NZ_JBHYQH010000017.1 coordinate 48,551, forward strand.
GCTGCTGCCGGTGCTCGGTGACGTGCGGCGCGTGGCGGCGGCGGTGTACGGGCCCGGGGACACCGCCCACGTGGTCCTGGAGCACGTGGGCGGCGCGTCGAGCACGCTCACCCTGAGCCTGACGGCACCGCCCGCCGCCGCCGGGGTCGCGGTGGAGCTGCGGGGCGAAGCCGGTGCGGCGGTCCTGCCGGACGACTCCGAAGGAGCCGTGCCCGCCCTCGGGCGGGCCGCAGACGCCCTGCTCACCGCCGCCCGCACGGGCCGGCCGCACGCGTGCGACGCGGCGTTCGGGCTCCGCGTCACGGAGATCCTGGCGGCGGCGGACGAGGTGCTGAACGCCCGTTGAGCCTCCCCGGCGGTCCCTCCCTCACACCGGACGGAAGTTGAGGCGTTCCCGGACGACCGGGTAGCCCGCCCGCGCGAAGGTCGCCGCCATGGGGACGTTGCCCCGGTCCGTGGCCGCGGCGACGAACTCCGCGCCCTGCTCGGCGAGGAAGTGGGTGCACTCGGCCAGGAGGTCGTAGGCGTAGCCGCGTCCCCGGTGGTCCGGCAGGACGCCGATGAAACCGACGCAGGGGCCGGAGGGGTTGTGGAGCGGGATGTGGATGCCCGCCGTCCCGCCCTGCGGGGTGGACGCGACCCGCCACCAGGCGCGGGGTGACGGGCACCAGTGGAAGAAGTCGAGTTCCTCCTGGGCCGCCCGGTCCAGTCCGCCCTGCGCGACGGCACTCAGCGCGTGGGCGTCCAGCGTGACGGAGTGGATGCGGCGCAGTGCGTCGAAAAACACGGCGTCGTCCGGTTCGGCGCGGTACTCCAGGCGTGCCGGGCGGTCGGGCAGGCCCTGGCCGGGGGTCCAGCGGTAGAGGAGGCGTTCGACGAGGAGGTGGTAGCCGGCACGGCGGGCCGCGGTGGCGCGGGTGTCGGCGGCGGTGCGCTGGACGGGGTCGTCGCGCCATCCGGCGGGCAGGTTCAGTTCCAGTTCCACGCGCCAGGGGGCGGAGCGCAGGAGCTCGGCGCCCGCCTCCTCCTCGCCGTCCGCCACGTCGAACCAGTTGAGGTTGACGGGCTCGGTGTCGTCGGGGCCGCCCCACCAGGCGCCGCGGGCGACGACCCGGCCGTCGCGCAGGGCCACCCGCTTCCACTCGGGGCGGTGCAGGGTCCGCCGGTGGCCCTCACGGGCTCCCAGCGGGTCGGGCAGGGCGTCGAAGAGTGCGGCGTCGCTCGCGTCGAGCGCGCGGATGACCAGGTCGGTCATGGGTGTCCTCCGGGACGGATCGCTGTCTGGAGCGCTCCCGGTTCAGTCGAGGCACGCCGGGACGAGGGGGAGGGAGCGCGGAAACGGTGTGAACTGCACGGCTCTGCCCTCCTTCCGTCGGCCTCGGGGTGTGGCGGGCCACACGTTACGGGATCACCGACGGCCCGTCCACGCGTTTCCGGCGGGGCTCAACCGCCCCTTAAGAGCGGGTTAAGCCACTCCTAAGGCATCCAAGTAGGCGGCTTCGTAGGGGATTTGTTCGTGACGGACGGGTTGGCCGGGACGCCGCTCGTCCGTAGCATCCGTGACGATCGTGACCGAGAGCGCTCTCAGTCATCTCCCCGCCCGCACCACAGGAGGCCCCCCACATGACTCCTCGTCACCAGCGCCACGTCCGCCGCCGTACCCTCCTCGCCGGTCTGGGCGGTGCCGTGGTCGCCGCCCCGGCGGTCGCCGCGCTGGCCCCCCACGCCCTGGCGGACACCGCCCCGAGCACGCCGAAGGCGGCGGCCACCCTGCCCCTGACGCTCGTCAACGACAGCGGCTCGTTCGGCAACGCGAGCGTCCACGTCTACGTCGTGGGCAACGCCGACGGCCGCCAGGTGCGGCTCGGGCCCGACGGCACCCTGGCGCCGGTGGCCCTGTCGGACAACGGTGCCGACGGCTTCACCGACTACGCGATCCCGCTGGCCGCCGGCGGCGAGACGAAGCTGTCCCTGCCGTACATGTCGGGCCGCGTCTACGTGTCGCTGGGTGCCAGGCTCAAGTTCAAGGTCGTCACGGACGGGGCCGGCAACCCGGCCCTGCAGTACCCGGCCGGCTGGGTGTCCTCGGACCCCAACTACGGGGTGCTGCACGACTGCGCCGAGTTCACGTACAACTCCGCGGGGATGTTCTGCAACACCACCATGGTCGACATGTTCAGCGTGCCGCTGAGCATCCGGCTGACCGGCGCGAAGGACCAGACGACGGGCACCCTGCGGGACGGGGGCCGGGCGGCGGCCTTCGCGGCCGTGCGGGAGGTCCCGGAGTTCGCGCGGCTGGTGGTGGACGACACGCGGATCATCGCGCCCGGGCACGGCCTGGACGCCGGGCTGTTCCCGCGGGACTACTTCGCGCCCCACATCGACCAGGTGTGGAGCACGTACACGGGCCGGGACCTGAAGGTGACCACCAACGCCGGTACGTTCACGGGCCGGGTGCGCGGTGAGCGGTTCGCCTTCACCGGGCCCGCCGAGGTGTCCTTCGGCAGGCCGTCCACCCGCGACGTGCTGTTCTGCGACGGCGCGCTCGCCGCGCCCAACGACGGGACGACGGGGCCGGTCGCCGCGATCCTGGGCGCCGGGTTCAACCGTTCCACGCTGCTGGGCTCGGCCGAGCAGCCGACGTCCGACCCCGCGTCCTTCTACGGGACCGGCCTCACCAACCACTACGCCAAGGCCATGCACGCGGCCACCCGGGACGGCAAGGCGTACGGCTTCGCCTTCGACGACGTGGCCGACTTCGCCTCGTACATCCAGGACACGGCCCCCACGGGCGTCCGGCTCACACTCACGCCCTTCTAGGCGGGTCCCGGGGCCGCGCGGCGGCGGGGTTCCGGCGTGCGGCGGCCCGGTGGCCGTAGCAGCGTGGGGGTGTGAGCAGCGTGCGCGGCCTGCCGCCCCGCCGGGACCCCGACCGGCGGGGCTGGCTGCGCGGCGCACCGCCGCCGGTGTGGGCCCGGGTGCTGCCGTCCGCGCTGCTGGTGGCCGTGTGCCTGGCGGAGCTGGTCAGCCCGGACCCGCTGGACATCGGCTTCCTGCTGGGCGCCATCCCGCCACTGGCCGTCCTGGCGCACGGGCCGATGCCGACGGCGGTGCTCGGGGCGCTGGTGGTCGTCGTGCTGACCGTGCCGGCGTTCAACCTGGACAACCCCGGCAGCACGGATCTGCTGACCGTCTGCTTCGTCGCGGTGCTGAGTGTGCTGCTGTCGTTCGTCCGCAGCAGGCGGGACGCGCAGCTGGTCACCGAGCGGGCGGTCGCCGAGGTCGCGCAGCGGGCCGTGGTGCCGCCGCTGCCGCGGCGGGTGGGGCCGGTGGGGTGCGCGGGGCTGTACCGGGCCGCGCAGCGCGGGACGCTCGTCGGGGGCGACTTCTTCGACGTGCGGGCGGGCCCCTACGGCGTCCGGGCGGTCATGGGCGATGTGCAGGGGCACGGACTGTCGGCCGTGGCCACGGTCGCGTCGCTGCTGGGGGCGTTCCGGGAGGCGGTGCTGGACCAGCCGGACCCGGAGGCGGTGGCGGGCCGGCTCGACCGGAGGCTGACGGTGGACTCGGCGGGCGATCCGCACGCCGAGCTGTTCGCGACGGCGGTGCTGCTGGACTTCTCCGCCGACGCGCGGCTGGTGCGGATCGTGGCGTGCGGGCAGTCCGGTCCGCTGCTGCTGCGGGACGGGCGGGTCGTCGAACTCGACGTCGAACCGTGCCCACCGCTCGGGCTGGGACTCGCCGGGGCCGCGGCGCCCCGGGTCGTCTCGGTGCCGCTGCGCGCCGGTGACCGGCTGTTCCTCGCGTCCGACGGGGTCACGGAGGCGAGGGACACTGCGGGGGCCTTCTATCCGCTGGCCGAGCGGCTGCCGGAGCTCGCCGACGAGGACCCCGCGGTCCTGGCCGAGCGGGTGTGGTCCGACCTGGTGCGGCACTGCCCCGACGTCCGGGACGACGTCACGGTGCTGGTGCTCGCGCCCCGGCCGCCACCCGGGCCCTGACAGCGGCCGGCTGCGGCCCGCACCACTGCGCGAACCGCCGCCGGCAGGCCGTACGGCCGCTACGTCATCCCTCGTTCGAGCACCTGTTGCCGATCGGGGGGCTGAAGAGGTTGAGCGTGTCGAACGTGTTGCCGCAGATGTTGGTGTCGATGTGGAGCGGGATCTGGATGATGTTGCCGGAGAGGACGCCGGAGTTGTGGGCGGAGACGGCCACCGGGCCCTCGTCGGCGCTCGCCGCACCGGCAGTGGCCAGGAGGGCGGCGCAGGCCAGGCCGATCGCGGCAGTCACACGAGTGCGCATGGAAAAGCTCCTGTCATTCGCAGGGACATGTGTGACCACCGTGGCCCGAGGTGCGGCGGTGCGACATCGGGGGGCGTCCGAACGGGGTGCCCGGGGTCCTGCGGGGGTAGGGCCGCGCCTTCAGGATGCACACCGGGCTCCCGCGGGGAATGGTGAGAGCGGACCCGTTTTTCGGCACCGGGGCCGCACCAGCGATCCGGACCCTAGGAGCAGAGAACATGTCGACGTCACAGCCCCCCGCGTCCCGGCCGCCCGAGGACAGCACCACCCCGGACCGTCTGCTCCACGCCCGCACCGGCACCGACGTGTCGCCGGAGGACCTGGTCCTCGCCTCGGGCAAGGACCTCACCCCGCAGAACCTCGAATGGGCCCGGCGCAAGCTGGAGGCGGAGGGGCCGGCCGCCCTCGAGAAGCTGCTGCCCTGACCGCACGCCCCCGGCCGCGGGTCTCTTCGGTTGAGCGGCCGGCTCAGACCGTGACGTCGTCCTCGGGCAGGGCGGTGTCGTCCTCCACGACGTGGACCGCGGCCTCCTCCGCACCGGCGGCGCCGCCGTCGATGCCCATGTCGCTCGCGACGGCGTCCTTCTCGGTGTCGGGGTGGGCCCCCTCGTCCGGCGCGACCAGGCGGCCGGCCCGGGCCGTGCCCGCCTCGGGGTCCACCGGTTCGCCGTCGCTGTCGGGAGTGTCGCCGATGCCGTCCCCGGCCGGCTCGGCCGTCACGTCGGGCACCTCCTGGGCCAGCCGCTCGTCGAGGCTCTCGCCCTCGTGCTGCTCGGCGGCGGTGGTGCCGGTCTTGGTGACGCCGAGCGGCTTCTCCGGCGGGGAGTAGCCCTCGTCGAGGGTGTCGTCGTAGGTCCGCTCGTCGACGGCGTCCTGCAGGTCCAGCGGCGCGGCGTCCGCCTGCTCCTCGTTGCTCCCGGCGGGCTGGTACGCATCGTCCGCCATCGGTTCGGGGCGCATCGGTTCCGTGCCCATTGCTCCTGCCTCCCTGTCGCGTCTGCCGCGTCTGTCGCGACAGGCGTCGACTCGTTCGTCTCGTCCGTTCCGCGTTTCCCGTAATGCGCGCTCTAACCTCGGCGGATGCCGCCCCGCAGGGAGGGGGGAACCGGACGCGACGGCGGGAGGGCCGACCGGTGGAACCCGGCGGTCCCGCGGCCGGAGCGGTCTCACACCGGCGCGCCGGGTCCGTCAGGCCGGCCGCGGCGCTGCTCGACCGTGGTGCGGCTGAGCGCCTCCGTCTCCGCGTCGGGCAGCCGCTCGAAGCCGTCCTCGGTGATCACGGCGACGACGGGGTAGATGCGGCGCGTGAGGTCGGGGCCGCCGGTCGCCGAGTCGTCGCCCGCCGCGTCGTACGGCGCCTGGAGCGCGGCCAGGGCCGTCTCGCGCCGCGACATGCCGGGGCGGTGCAGCTTCTTCAGCGCGCCCCTGGCGTACGGCGCACCGGAGCCCTCGGCGTGGAAGCCGTGCTTCTCGTAGCGGCCTCCGGCGAGGTCGAAGGAGAAGATGCGGCCCTCGTGTCCCCGGGCGCCGTGACGTCATAGCCGGCCAGCAGCGGGACGACGGCGAGGCCCTGCATGGCCTGGCCCAGGCTGCCGCGGATCATGGCGGCCAGCCGGGTCGTCCTCGCGGCGAGGGTCATGGGGATGCCCTCGATCTTCTTCTCGAAGTGCGCCGGCTCCACCTGGTACAGCCTGACCAGGTCCACCGCCAGGCCGACCGTGCCGGCGAAGGCGACGGCGGTGTGGTCGTCCGCGGGGTCCGCCTTCTCCCGGTCCCGCTGGGCGATGAGGTTGCCCAGCGTCGCCCGCCGGTCGCCCGCGATCAGCACGCCGTCGCCGTAGGTGAGGGCGAGCACGGTCGTGCCGTGCGGGACGCCCTTCGCGCGCACCCCGTCCGGCCGGAGGCGGCGGGTGCCCAGCAGCTCGGGGCGGTGGGCCGCCAGGAACTCCGTGAAGGACGACGAGCCCGGTGTGAAGAACTCCGCGCCCAGCCGGCCCTGGTGGTCGCTCGCCGCCATGCCGTTCCGCCTCGTCCGTGACCGTCGTCCCAGTCCTACCTGCACGAGGCGGGCGGGAAACGCGGGCCGGGGCGTCAGGGGGCCGGTGCGACGCGGACGTCCAGGTCCGTGATCCGGTGGACCGGCCAGGCGCGGGCGTAGCGGGGCGGGGTGCCGCCGGCGGGGGCGAGGTGGGCGACCGGGAGCCGGTCCGCGGTGCGCCGGATGTCCTCCACCGTGGTGTTCTCGTTGTTGCCGGAGGTCGCGCCCGAGGAGCAGCCGGTGTAGTAGCCGATGGGGATGGCCTCGTGGCCGGTGAGCAGGCAGGGCGGGCGGACGCCGAGGCGGTGCAGCGCGGCGGCGGTGCGGTCCCAGTCGCGGCGGCTGTCGGTGTTGCGGGTGACGGCGCCGTGCAGGACGGCCAGTTGCACCGCGAGGTGCCCTGCCAGGCAGAGCCCGACGACACACGCGGTGACGGGACGCCATCGTCCGCCGGGTGTTCTGACCAGGTACCACAGGGCGTCCGCGACCGGGATCGCGAGCAGGGCGTAGGACGGCTGGAGGAAGCGGGGGGCGGCGTAGCCGATCATGAACAGGTACGGCAGGGCGGCCGTGGTGGCGCAGGCCAGGGGGATCAGAGTCCGTCCCGAGCGCCGGGCCCGGCCGGCGACGACCAGCGCGAGACCGGCCAGGACGGGCAGTACGAACCACCAGAGCAGGACCGGCGGGTCGGGCATCGACCCGGTGCACGGCCGGCACAGGGCGCGTCCGCCGAGGCTGCGCATCTGGTCGTCGACGGCGAACTGCCAGCCGAGCCCGCCCTGGATGCGGGACGCCTCGCGCAACCGCTCCAGCAGCCCGCCGTGGGCGACGTAGGCCTCGACGACCCACTCCACGGCGCCCGCCACGAGGCCCGCGAGGAGCGCGAGGAGGAGCCGCCGGTGGCGGCGTGCGAGGGTGACGACGAGGAGCGGGACCGTCACCCAGACCGCGTCCATGGGCCGCATCCACGCCATGAGGGCGGCGCCCCCGGCGACACCCCACAGGGCCGGTCGGGCGCCGTGGCCCTCCCGGACGCGCAGGAGGCAGCCCACGCTGATCAGGGCGCCGATCGCGACCCAGTAGTTGGGCATGGCCTGCGGCCCGTAGAAGAGGGTCATCCACAGGGAGGCGAAGAAGGCGCCGCCCACGACCAGCACGCGGGTCGGGAACAGGCCCCGCCAGGCGCGCAGGGCCAGGAAGAGGGCGAGGCCGGACAGCAGGGCGAGGTAGACCCGCAGCAGCACCACGGACGACGACCAGGACGCCACCGGCGCCACCAGCAGGGACACGCCCCGGGAACGCGGTGCGCTGAAGAAGGCCGCCGGGGTGTGGGACGTGACCTGGCTGACGTAGACGGTCTCGTCCCAGCCGAGGCCCAGCACGGGCCGCACCAGGGCGAGTTGCGCCAGGGTGAACACGGCGGCCAGGGCGGCGAGCGCCCGGTCGCCGCGCCACGCGCTGGTGCGTGCCGCCGCCGTCTGTGCACGCCGCCGCCTCCTGACCAGGATGGCGTTCGAGCCGTCGGCCATGTTCCGTCCCTTATCCGTCGAACCACCGAGACACGGGGTCACAGATCCACAGAGTGACAAACATGGACAAACTAACCCGTGCTCGGTGGGGGTGCAGGATGGGATACGGCCGAGTGCCTGACCGGAGAAGACCCGTCAGCGCGTGTGCGGGGCGCGGTGCGGCGGCTGGCCCGGGGCCGGGCGGTGGGGCGGCTCGGGGAGGGGCCGGGTGACGGGGGCCTCCTCGCTCACCGTCAGCTCGGCGCCGTGGTGACGGATCGTCAGCGGCGGTCCGGACCTCAGCGTGTACGTGGCCCGGCCGGCCGTCAGCTCCACGCGCAGGCGGCGGCCGAGGAACCCGACCGTGAAGGCCAGGCGGCTGTACCTCTCGGGCAGCCGCGGCGAGAACCGCAGGGCACCGTCGGTGCAGCGCATGCCGCCGAACCCGGCGACCAGCGCCGTCCAGGTGCCGGCCAGCGAGGCGATGTGCAGTCCGTCGCGGGTGTTGTGCTCCAGGTCGCCCAGGTCCATCAGCGCGGCCTCGGCCGTGTAGGCGGCGGCCAGGTCGAGGTGGCCGGTCCGGGCGGCCATGACGGCCTGGACGCAGGCGGACAGCGAGGAGTCGCGGACGGTCAGCGGCTCGTAGTAGGCGAAGTTGCGGGCGATCTGCTCCTCGTCGAAGTACTCCTCGAAGAAACTGCCGCACGTGTACATCGCCAGGACGAGGTCCGCCTGTTTGACGACCTGTTTGCGGTACAGGTCGAAGTAGGGGAAGTGCAGCATCAGCGGGTACTGCTCCGGGGCGGTGCCAGCGAAGTCCCAGCGCTGGTAGCGGGTGAACCCGGCGTGCTGTTCGTGCACGCGCAGTTCGTCGTTGCAGGGGACGTGCATGGCCTCGGCTGCGGCCCGCCAGGCGGCCGTCTCCTCCTCGCCTGCGGCGAGCCGCGCGGCCTCGTCGGGGTGGCGTTTGCAGGCGTCGGCGGCGGCCAGCAGGTTCGCCCGGGCCATGAGGTTGGTGTAGGTGTTGTCGTCGGCGATCGCGCTGTACTCGTCCGGCCCGGTGACACCGTCGACATGGAAGACGCCCCGGTCGTCGTGGTGGCCGAGGGAGCGCCACAACCGGGCGGTCTCCACCAGCAGTTCGACGCCGACCTCGCGTTCGAAGACGGCGTCGCCGGTGACCGCCACGTACCGCACCACGGCGTCGGCGATGTCGGCGCCCACGTGGAAGGCGGCCGTGCCTGCCGGCCAGTACGCGGAGCCCTCCGAGCCCTCGATGGTGCGCCAGGGGAACGCGGCGCCGCGCAGGCCGAGTTGGGCGGCGCGTTCGCGGGCGGCGGGCAGGGTGTCGAGGCGCCAGCGCAGGGCCTCGGCGGCGGCGTCCGGCGCGGTGTGGGTCAGCAGCGGCAGCACGAACGCCTCGGTGTCCCAGAAGGCGTGCCCGTCGTAGCCGGAGCCGGTGAGTCCCTTGGCGGGGATGGCGCGCCGCTCGGCGCGGGCGCCGGCCTGCAGGACGTGGAAGAGGGCGAAGCGGACGGCCTGCTGGATCTCCTCGTCGCCGTCGATCTCCACGTCGGCGCGCGCCCAGAAGTCGTCGAGGTGGGCCCGCTGGTCCTCCAGGAGCCCCTGCCAGCCGCTGTGCGCGGCCGCCGCCAGGGCCGCCTCGACCTGGTCGCTCATCGCGGGCCGGGAGCGGACGCCGGACCAGCCGTGCGCGACCAGCTTCTCGACCCGCAGCCGCTCCCCCGGCTCCAGCACGGAGGTGACGGTCAGCCGGGCCATGTCGACGTTGCTCTCGCTGCTGGTGGTGGTGCGTTCGGGGCCGGTGACGACGTGGTCGGCGGCGACGGCGACCCGCAGGCCGCTGCGGCGGGTGCGGTGCACCAGGCGCAGCCTGCTGCCCAGGGCGAGGTCCTCCTCCGGTTCCAGCGGCGACTTCAGCGCCTTGGCGGCGCGCGGGTCGCCGTCCGGCTCGGGCAGGCTCTCGTTGGCGACCAGTTCGGACTGGACGACGACACGCGTCCGGCCGTCGACGGGCTCCACCTCGTACGCCACGGCGGCTATCGCCCTCTGGGTGAGGGAGACCAGTCGCGTGGAGCGCACCCGGACGGTCGAGCCGGCCGGTGAGGTCCACTCGCAGACCCGCTCCAGCACCCCCCGCCGCAGGTCGAGGGTCCGCTCGTGGGTGACGAGCCGCCCGTAGCGCAGGTCCAACGGTTCGTCGTCGACGAGGAGGCGCAGCACCTTGCCGTTGGTGACGTCGATGACCGTCTGGCCGGACTCGGGGTAGCCGTAGCCGGCCTCGGCGTACGGCAGGGGGTGCAGTTCGTGGACGCCGTTGAGGTAGGAGCCGGGCAGGCCGTGCGGTTCGCCCTCGTCGAGGTTGCCGCGCCAGCCGACATGGCCGTTGGACAGGGCGAACACGGACTCGCTCTGGGCCAGGAGGTCCAGGTTGAGCTCCGACTCGCGCACGGTCCAGGGTTCGACGGTGTAGGCCCGCTGCACGATCACTCCGCGTCCCCCAGGTCGGCGAGGTCCGTCACGACGACGTCGGCGCCGTGCCGGTACAGGGCGTCGGTCTGCCCGACGCGGTCGACGCCGACGACGTACCCGAAGCGGCCGGCGCGCCCGGCGTCCATGCCGGCCAGGGCGTCCTCGAAGACGGCCGCCTCGGACGGCCGGACACCGAGGTCCTCGGCGGCGGCGAGGAACGTGTCGGGTCGCGGTTTGCCGGGCAGCTTGCGCTCGGCGGCGACGACGCCGTCGATGCGCACGTCGAAGAGGTGCTCGGCGTCGATCGAGCGCAGCACGTCCCGGCAGTTGGCGCTGGAGGAGACGATCGCGGTGCGCAGTCCGGCCGCGCGGACGGCCTCCAGATAGCGCAGGGTGCCCTCGTACGGCTCGACGCCGTCGGTGCGGATCTTCTCCATGAGCAGCGCGTTCTTGCGGTTGCCGAGCCCGTGGACCGTCTCGGCGCCGGGCGGGTCGTCCGGGTCCCCGTCGGGCAGGTCGATGCCGCGGGAGGCGAGGAAGGTGCGTACGCCGTCGGCGCGTGGCCGGCCGTCGACGTACTCGTCGTAGTCGGCCGCCACGAACGGCCGGAAGTCCTCTTTGTCGCGTGCGCGCAGGAAGGCGTCGAACATCTCCTTCCAGGCGGCCGCGTGCACGACGGCCGTCCTGGTGACGACGCCGTCGAGGTCGAAGAGGCAGGCGTGGATGTCGTCGGGTAGACCGAGCTGCGTCATACAGGACCCGTTCCCCGGCACGTGGCCGTCCACCGAGTGGCGCACGCCACATCGGTCGGGTTCCGCTGCCCTCCGGCACGGGAGGGCGAGGTGACACACTCTCCGGTGTGCCGCTCACCTTCGACGACCTCCTCCGGCGCGCCCGGTCCCTGCCCCGGGGAGGCCGGCGCGCGCTCCTCGGCATCGCCGGCAGCCCGGGGGCGGGCAAGTCGACGCTCGCCGAGCACCTGGTGCGGGAACTGAACGGGACGGACGAGCCCTGGGTGGCGCACGTCCCCATGGACGGCTTCCATCTCTCGGACGCCGAGCTGGAGCGGCTCGGGCTGCGGGAGCGCAAGGGCGCGCCCGAGACGTTCGACGCGGCCGGGTACGCGGCGCTCCTGGGCCGCCTGCGCGACGGCCCCCACGGCGACACCGTCTACGCCCCCGGTTTCGAGCGCGTCCTGGAGCAGCCGCTGGCCGGGGCGATCCCGGTCCCCGCGACGGCCCGGCTGATCGTCACCGAGGGCAACTACCTGCTCCTCGACAGCGGCGCCTGGCCCCGCGTCCGCCCGCTCCTGGACGAGGTGTGGTTCTGCGAGCTGCCCGAGGAGGAACGCCTGCGCCGGCTGATCACCCGGCACGAGGAGTTCGGCAAGACGCACGACGAGGCCGTGGCGTGGGTGGAGCGCTCGGACCGGCGCAACGCGGAGCTGATCGCCCCGACCCGGGACCGGGCCGATGTGGTGGTACCGCAGTCGGCGCTGCCGGGGGCCGTTTCCCCTCCCCCGGCCGATGGGGCAGGATCGACCGCATGATCAGGCCCGCCACCGTGCACGACGTCCCCGCCATCCGGACGATGATCCGCGAACTCGCCGCCTACGAGAAGGCCGGGGAACAGGCCCGCGCCACCGAGGAGCAGCTGCGCGAGGCCCTGTTCGGCGCGCACCCGGCCGCGTTCGCCCTGATCGCCGAGGACGACGGCACGGGCGAGACCGTGGGCTACGCCCTGTGGTTCCCGCGCTTCTCGACCTGGACGGGCACGCGCGGCATGCACCTGGAGGACCTGTACGTACGGCCCGCGGCACGGGGCGGGGGCCACGGCAGGGCGCTGCTGGCGTCCCTCGCCGCGCTGTGCCGGCGCGAGGGCTACGACCGGTTCGAGTGGTGGGTGCTGGACTGGAACGAGCCGGCGATCGGCTTCTACTCGTCGCTCGGCGTGGAGTTCCTGGACGAGTGGCGGGTGTGCCGCCTCAGCGGCGAGCCCCTGGAGGAACTCGCCGCCCGGGCGCCGGAGGCGGTGGGCACGGCTGGTGCCAGGTGAGCCGCCTCCGGCCGGACGGTGCCGGTTCCGCGTGCGACTCGCCCGCCCCGATCGCCGGTCATCGCTGCGCGGGCTCCTGCGCGTGCCGGCGGGCACGCGGCGCGAGGGTCAGGGTGTGCGGGCCCTGTCCACCGATGTAGACGCGGTTCCCGCTGGTGGCGTCGGTGCCGCCCACCACGGTGTGGTCCTGGACCGGGTCGTACCGCAGGAGGTCGCCCCGCTCCGGCCCGGCCCGGCCAGCGGCTCACCCGCCCGCACCGCGGCCTCGACCCGGATCTCGTCGTCACCGGCCCGGTAGGTCATCGGCTCGGTCGTCAGGCACCAGCGCCCGTCGCCCATCGCAGGGCGTCGAGGACATCGACCGGTTCCCGGTCGCGGATGCGCGCCCAGAGCGCCTCTCGTCGGTTCTCCAGGGTCTTTTCCAGCGCACTCGGTGCGCCCATGCGGCCTCACCTGCGAAAACGTCGTCGGTTCGCTCGCGGTTGCGGGGGCGGGCTACCGCTCGTCGTAGTCGTCGGGGCGCACCTCGGCCTCTTCCAGGGCCTCGCGCATCGTGCGGCCGGTCGCGCCCGGCGGCCGGGTGTCCTTCTCCTCGCGCTGCTCCAGGACCTCGTCCGTGGTCTGCGTCTTGGGACGGTTCTCCTCGGGGACGGTCATCGCGGTCGCTCCTCTCGGGATCTTCTTCCGCGGCGGCGGGTTCCCAGCGGGCCCTCGGGTGTCCCCGAGCCCCACCGCTCATGTGCACCCGCGAAGAATCCCTGGTCACTGCGGTGCGTGAGCTATGTTGAACCTCCGTGGGAGACGAAGGAGGCGCACCGGTGCCATCGCCGCAGCAGGCACGCGCACAGGCATCCGCGATCAGCACGGGGAAAGCCGCCCCGGAGACGGAGGTCTCCCCGTCATCCCAGATGCGCACCCTCTTCGACCGGCCCCGGCTGTCCCCGGGGCAGCGGCGCATCGCCCAGTACCTGATCGAGAACATCACCGAGGCGGCGTTTTTGTCGATCACGGATCTCGCCGACCGGGTCGGGGTGAGCCAGCCGTCGGTGACGCGGTTCGCCTCGGCGGTAGGCTTCAGCGGCTACCCGGCCCTGCGGGAGAAGCTGCAGTCGATCGCGCTCGGCACCCTCGCCGGCGGCCCGGCCGAGGAGAACCGGGGCAACGAACTGCAGGCGGCGGTCGACGCCGAGATCGAGAACCTGGAGAACCTGCGGCGGGACCTCGCCGACCCGAACGCCGTCATCGACGTCGGCCGCAAGCTGTCCTCCTCCACGCCCCTGACGGTCCTGGGCCTGCGCATCTCCGTGTCGCTCGCGGAGTACTTCGCCTACGCCGCGCGCCGGATCCACCCGGACGTGCGGCTCGTGACGCGGGGCGGCAGCGTCGCCTACGACGCACTCCTGCAGTCGCGTGAGGCGGGCGGTACGTGGGTGCTGGCCTTCTCGATGCCGCGGCACGCCCAGGAGACCCTGACGGCCGTGCGGGTCGCGCGGGGCGCCGGGCTCAAGGTCGCCCTGATCACCGACCTGGCCCTCGGGCCGCTCGCCGACGAGGCGGACGTCGCCTTCGCCACCGGCACCGGTTCGCGCCTGGTCTTCGACTCCTATGCCGCCCCGGGCGTGATCTGCTCGGCGCTGCTGCAGGCGATGACGGACGCCGACCCGGAGCGGACGCAGGCCCGTCTCGAGGAGTACGAGCAGGTCGCCGACCAGCACCATTTCTTCCTGAGGGACTGAGCGGCACCCACCTCGCCGCATACCTGGAGCAATCACAAGAAAGCGCGCATGAATGTTTTCATACGTCTTGCAAACCAGAAGGCATATATAAATACTGCTCACGGATCGCGACCCGGCCCTTCCGGATCCGTTCCGCACCCGAGGAGGCCGGGTCCTACCCGCTCCGGCGTCCCGGGTGTCCGTGGCGGCCCCGGTCATCCCCTAGGCCGGGGCCGCCGTGACCCGTCGTCCACCCCCACGGCGCCGCACACCCGAGAGCGATGATCATGCCTCTGACGTCCACGCGCATCAGCCCGGACTGGCCCTGCCAGGTGAAGACCCCCGGGAGCTACGACTGGGAGCGCTCGGCGGCCAAGTGGCTGCGCGAACTGGTGCCCGCGCGCTACGCCGGCTACCCCGTGTTCGTCCGCCACCCCGTGCTCCTCGCCCGGCACGCCGAGATCCAGATCCAGCAGGAGATCCGGGTCGCGCGCACGGCCCTGCAGACCGCCCGCGCCGACCTGCCCGGTCTCGGCCTGCACGAGGGTGTCATCGAGCACACCATCAAGCTGTACGCGGCCGAGGTCATGCAGCTGCAGCACATCGCGCGCAGCGTGCGGGTCGTCACCCGGGCCCTGATCGAGGCCGGCCGCCCCGCGTGACGCTCCGGGAGGCATGACCCGCCGCGTACGTGGCACGGGTAAGGCGATGAGCACCACGCGAGCCCGCCGTCCGGAGCCCGTCACCACGGTCCTGACCTGGCAGGTGCGGCCCGGCCGGGAGTCGCAGTTGGAGGAGTGGACGCGCGGTGTCACCCGCTGCGCCCGGCGCTTCCCGGGCGACGAGGGCGTCTGCTGGCTCGCCCCCGAGGACGGCCACCGCTACCACGCGGTGCTGCGCCGGTCCGACCGGCACCGGCTCGCCGCATGGCTGGAGTCCGAGGAGCGGGCGCACTGGCACCGGCGGATCGAGGACATCGCCACCGAGGTCAGCAGCGAACGCCAGTCGACGACCGGCATGGAGACCTGGTTCCACCTGCCGGGCACCACCGTGCAGGCACCGCCCCGCTGGAAGATGGTCCTGGTGACCTTCCTCGGCGCCTACCCCTTCGTCCTGCTCATCCAGTGGCTGGTGACGCCGTTCACGGCCGGCTGGCCGCTGCCGCTGCGGGCCGCCGTGTTCCCGCTGGTGCTGCTGCCGGTGCTGACGTACCTCGTGATGCCCCGGCTCAGCCGGCTGCTGCGGCAGTGGCTGTACCCGCGGGACGGAAACTGACGGCATGAGGGGCGGGCTGGACGCGACGCACGAGGCGGAAGTGACCGGTGAGCGCTCCTCTCCTGCGCAGCGCTCTGCGCATCGGTGCAGGTGTGCCATGCTCGACGCGTGACGAGCGAGCCCGTGACACCGGAGCAGCCCAAAGCCGCGCCGGACCTGGTCGAACTGGCCAGGGTGGTCGCCCGGCAGCGCGCCGAGCTGGACCGGCCGCGCGACCAGGCGACGACGTCGGCCGTCGTGGAGCGCGCCAAGGGCGCCGTCATGGCCCTCACCGGGTGTCCCGCCGACGCCGCGGACGAGCGGTTGCGCGAGCAGGCCAAGGCGGCCCGTCACACGCTGCTGGAGGAGTGCTGGATCACGCTCGGCGGCCTGGCCCCCGCCGGGCCCGTCCGGGGCGAGGCGGCCGGCTGCGCCGGCGCCGAGGAGCCCGGCTCCGGGGGTGGTGCCCCGGAGGAGGCCACCGGGGCGGACGACGTCGCCGCCGCCCTGAGCCGCCTCGCCCGGGCCCTGGTCAGGGTGACGACGCCGCAGGATCTCGCGCGGTGCCTGCTGGAGCACCTCGCGCCGGACATGGCGGCGGACGCCCGGGCACGGGGTCGACGCCGTCGCCACCATGGCACAACTGCGGTTCACCGCGAAGGGCATGGTCCTCACCGGCTCCTCCCTGACGGGTGCGCTCGCCCGGCTGAACCGGCTGCTGCTGCACTCGCACGACGCGTACGCGACCGCCACCATGATGCTGGCCCGCTACAGCCCCGGCGACCGCCGCCTGGTCTGGGCGCAGGCCGGGCACACTCCGCCCCGGCTGCTGCGCCGCGGTGAGGCGCGGTTCCTGCGGCGTCCGCGCGGCATGCTGATCGGCGCGTGCGCGACGCCGGTGTACGAGGAGGCGGAGTGCCGTCTCGAACCGGGCGACCGGCTGATCCTGTACACGGACGGCCTGGTCGAGCACCCACCGGACAGCGTCGACCGGGGTATGGAGCGCCTCGCCGAGGCGGTGGCGGCGCCGCACCCGGGCGCACCGGCGTCCCTGGGGCCGCTGCTGGCGCCGGATGCTGCCGGAGGAACGGCGCGACGACGTGTGCGTGGTGGACGTCCGGGTTCCGGCGGTGCGGGAGCGGTAGGGGCGCCGCCCGCGGCCGTACCGCGCCGCGGTTCAGGAGCCGCCGCGGTGCCGCCAGTACCACCACAGCCCCACCAGCACGGCCAGCAGGAAGAGCGAGGGCAGGACCAGGCCGGGGATGCGGGAGCCGTTCATGGACGTGGCCTCCGTTCGCGGTGGAGCGGGCGGCGCGGGTGCCGCCCCGGCCAGGGTGGGACCGCGGGGGCCCGCAGCTCTCCCGCTTTTCCGAGCCGTTGCCGGGCGTTCGACCGGCGGGACACGAGATCAGTCGACCGGGTGACCGGGCGCGATGTCCAGGGTGTCGGAGAGGCGCATCAGGGGACGGGCGTCGCAGGTGCGCCCGCCGCGCTCGACCGGGTCCAGGACGAAGCCGATGTGGTCGCCGCCGCCGCAACGCGTCACGATCCTGCCGACGAACCAGGCCGCCGCGTCCTCCAGGACGACCGCCCCGCCGTACGCCTCGCGCAGCGCGACGTCGCGGAACTTGTCCTCCTCGTCGCCGGTGTGGCCGCCGAACAGCGCGGCGAGGTCGTGCTGGTCGCGGGTCAGCAGGTGCACGGCGAGGAACTCGGCGCTCCGTGCCACGCGGAAGGTGTCGTTGAGCTCCGACAGCCACACCACGAACCGGACGGGCCGCATCGAACACTGCGAGGCGAAGCCGACCAGACAGCCCGCCCGTTCTCCTCTCGCGACGGCCGTGACGAGGCACATGTCGGGGTCCAGCCGGTCGACGAACGCGTCCATGACGGCCATGTTCGCATCACTTCCGGGGCCGGGCGACGCGCGGCGCCGGCCGTCCCGCGGGTGAGGCGGGTCAGGCGGCGACCGGTGCCGTGCGGGACTCCGGTGCGGCGCGGGTGTCGTCGCCGTAGACGACGGTCTCGTCGCCGCGGATGCCGTACCAGAGCTGGAAGCGGGCGACCGCCGCGGTCAGGGTGGGGTCGTAGCGGCCGTCGGTGGGGCCGTCCCGGTCGACGTCGGGGATGCGCAGCAGGCGCTCCTGGAGTTCGGTCACCTCGGGGCCGGTGGCTCCCTCGCGCAGGGTGCCGGCGCCGTCGGGGTCCGCGGGCGGGGTCGGGCCGGTCTCGGGGGCGGTGACGGACGGGGTGGGCCGGGGGGCGGGTGCCGCGTCGTCATCGGTGGTGCCGCCGTCCCGGAGCAGGAGCGCTCCGCCGAAGCCGATCACCGCCGCCGCCACGACGGCCACGGCGACGGCGGCGGGGCGCAGTCCGGCTCCCGGGAGCCCGGTCCGGTGTCCCTCCTGCCGGGGAGCGACGGACGGGATTTCCTGCATGTGGTCCTCGGGGCCGGCCGGGGTCCCCGGCAGGGTGACGGACTCGTAGCCCCCCGGAGGCTGTGCCGGCCGCGCGGCCCGTCGCCCCGTGGTACTCCCGCATCAGCTCCGCGAGCGCGTCGGTGCGGCGCGGGCGCAGGACGCGGATGGGTTCGAGGAGCGGACCGTCGTGCGGCCGCGCGGGCTCGGACGGTGTCGACACGCTGCTCTCCTTCCGTCCGGGCCCGGGGGCCCGACGTCGTGGATCGTCCTGCCGCTGGATACGCGGGCGGCGCGCCGCGGACTCAAAGGAGCCCCGGCCGATCACCCGGGTAACTCAGTACCTCCCCAGGAGTGCACCGAGTGCCACGCGAGGTGCTCCGGGTGCTACGTTCCAGACCATGACCTCCGAGAAAGCCGGCACGGGCAACGGGAAGCCGCCCATGCGGGACGCCCTGGTGGCGGCGGCGTTCCAGCTGTTCCTGGAGCGGGGGTACGAGCAGACCACCGTCGACGACATCGTGGCGCTCGCCGGTGTCGGACGGCGCTCGTTCTTCCGCTACTTCCCCTCCAAGGAGGACGTGGTCTTCCCGGACCACGAACGCTGCCTGGCCGACATGACGGCCTTCCTGGGCGAGAGCGCTGACGACGACGAGCCGGTGCGGCGGGTCTGCGACGCGGCACGTCTCGTGCTGCGCATGTACGCCGAGAACCCGACGTTCTCCGTGCAGCGCTACCGCCTCACCAAGGAGGTCCCCGGCCTGCGCGCCTACGAGCTGTCGGTGGTCTGGCGCTACGAGCGGGCCCTGGCCGAGTACCTGCGCCGACGTCTCGCCGCCCGCCGGGACGGGACGCTCCAGGCCGATGTGATCGCGGCGTCCGTGGTCGCGGCGCACAACAACGCGCTGCGCTCCTGGTTGCGTTCGGAGGGGAAGGGCGCGGCGGACGCGGCGATGGACCACGCGCTGGCGTACGTGCAGTCCGCGTTCGGCGACGCGCCGGCGCCCCCGGCCGGTGAGCGGGCCGACGACGTGGTGGTCGTCGTCTCGCGGCGCGGAGCCCCTCTGTGGCGGGTGGTGCAGGAGATCGAGTCGACGCTGGGGCGCGCCTGAGCCCGCTCACCTTGAGGGTACGGAGTGCCTTTACGAGTGACACTGAGTGCCATACGCTGTGCTGCGTGCACGGTGGCACGGCGAACCGCGCACCCGTGTGCGCGGGGCCCGCGCCCACGGATTTCCGGCCGAGTGCAGGGAGTTGACCAGCGTGTACCACCCCTCAGGAAGCGTCGCTCAGCAGGCAGCCGGCTCCGCGACGGGTCTCCTCGACCCGAAGGCCGCGGACAGGAACGCCATCCTCTTCCAGCGCTGCACCTGGTGCGGCACCGCCATGTACCACCGGCTGATCTGCCCGGTCTGCCGGGGCGCGGACCTGCGCACCGAGCGCAGCGAGGGCACCGGCACCGTGCGCCACTCCACGGTGGTGCACCGCAACACGCCCGCGGCGCGCAACGTGTCGCTGGTCGAGATGACCGAGGGGTTCATCGTGCGCGGCCGGGTGATGGGCCCGCCCATCGGCATCCACAGCGGTGACCGGGTACGGCTGTCCACGGCCAAGGACCCGGTACGGGGCGAACCGGTCTTCCAGCTCCTGGACGAGCCGTACCGGTCCTGGAGCTGACGGGACCTCAGACGGCGCCCCGCTCCGAAGGAGCCCGGGGCGGCCGGGCACCCGGGCGGCGCCCGCCTCACCCTGCTCCCGCTCCGGAGGCCCCCGGTCGACGTGCCGCTCGACGTCGCCCAGGAGGCCCACTGCGGTGCAGCCCCCGATAGCCCTCCCCGGGGCGCAGGCGGTCATACGACGGGTCATCGTCGCACCGCGCGCGGCACACCAGGACGGACAGGTCGTCCTCGACGGTGACGGCCCCTCGAAGACGTGCGCTCGCCGGACCTCAGCCGGCGAAAGTGATCCGGATGCCCACCGTGCCGTCGAGGCCCCGGCGCAGCCGGCTGCCCAGCAGGGTGAGCCGACCCATCACTCCGTACTTGCGGGCGATCAGCCGCCGGTAGCGTGCGGTGGTCTCCGGGTCGCAGATCTCCGCCGTGGCGGGCACCTGGTCCCCGGTGGGGTTGCCGCGCACGTCGCACGGACCGACCAGGACGTCCGCCCGGTTGCGGATCCGCTTGACCTTCCAGGAGTCGGCCGCGGTCCAGACGCCGAGCGCGTCCCCGTCGCGCACCACCCAGACGGGGGTGGCCACCGGAGTGCCGTTCTTGCGGTAGCTGGTGACCAGCAGGTACTTGCCCGTGCCCAGCTTGTCCAGCGCCGTGTCGTCCATGGCGTGCAGTGTACGTTTCCGGACCCCGGCGCCGCTGGTCAGGCCGCTGCGAGGGAAATTGCCTTTCGGGGGCGGCCGGCCGACGGTTAGGGTCGCGGCGAGTCGTCACGAGGAGCTGGGACATGGTCGGTCACCCGGGCGCGCGTTGACGTCGTGGGCCGCCTCGGCCCGTCATCGCGTGCCGCCCCTGACGATGCGGCACAGCGAGCCTTCTCCGGCCTGAACCGCCGGCGCACCCTCGTGCGCCCGGTGGCAGGCCTCGTTCCCGGCATCACGAGGGGTCTTCCGTGCCGTCCGCTTCCTCCGCCGGATCCGGCTCCGGTCGATCCGCTCACGCGCAGCCGGGCCCGGCCGCCGACCGGGTCGCCGGCTGACGGCCGAAGAGATCACTCCTGGGGTGAACACCGCGCCGCTGCGTCCCGTATGGGTAGCAGGGCACTCGAATCGACGAGGGCCCCGCGGTGTTCGAAGCGTGATGTTCGGGTTCGGGAGCCATGCATGAGGCACGCACGACGACGGGTCGTCCGGCGAGTAGCACGACTGGCGGCCGTCGGCGGACTCCTCCTCGGAGGAGCGATGGTCACCACCGCCGTGGCGAGCGAGCCCCCGGACCCCTCCACCGGCGTGCCGTTCACCGCGCCGCCGGCGGAGGGCGAGGGGACGGACCTGGTGTCGCGGCTGGGCTCCGCGCGCACGGCGGGCAGCTGGATCGACTCGGCCGGGCGGCCGGTCGTCGCGGTCACCGACGAGAAGGCGGCCGCGGAGGTCGAACGCGCCGGCGCCCGGGCCAAGATGGTCCGCCACAGCATGAGCGATCTCAAGTCCGCGACGGCGACGCTGCGTTCGGTGCCCAGAGTCTCCGGGACGTCCTGGGCGCTGGACTACGAGAACAACGCGGTGGTGGTCCGGGGTGACGAGACCGTCTCCGCCTCCGACTGGGCGCGGCTGACCGAGGTAGCCGAGAGCGTCGGCGGCTTCGTGCGCATGGAGCGCACCGAGGGCACGTTCACGACGCGGCTCAACGGCGCGCAGCCGATCCTGTCGACCGCCGGGCGCTGTTCGGCGGGCTTCAACGTGACCGACGGCGAGAGCGACTTCATCCTCACGGCCGGGCACTGCGGACCCGACGGCTCCGTCTGGTTCGCCGACGACCGGGGCCGGGAGCAGGTCGGCACCTCGCTCCGGGGGAGCTTCCCCGGTGACGACTACTCCCTGGTGAAGTACGACGGCGGCCGTGCGGGCAAGGGCGCCGACGTGGTGTCGATCGGGAGTAGCAGGGGCGTGCGGATCACGGGCGTGGCCGATCCGGAGGTCGGGCAGAAGATCTTCCGCAGCGGCAGCACCAGCGGTCTGCGCCAGGGCGAGGTGACCGCGCTCAACGCGACGGTCAACTACCCCGAGGGCACGGTCACCGGCCTCATCGAGACCGACGTGTGCGCCGAACCGGGCGACAGCGGCGGCCCGATGTTCGCCGACGGCATCGCGCTCGGCGTGACGTCGGGCGGCAGCGGGGACTGCACGGCGGGCGGGACGACGTTCTTCCAGCCGGTGACGAAGGCGCTGACCGAGCTGAAGGTCAAGCTGATCGTGTCCAAGCAGACCGGTGGCACCGGCGCCGCGCCCGCGCCGTCACAGGGCGCGGCAGCGGCCTCGCCCGGTTCCCCGGTGCCGGTGACGGGAGAGGATGTCTCGTCGCTGGTGAACCGCCTCGCCGACCCGCGCAACGTCGGCCCGGGCCTGCTGGTCGTCGCGGGCAGCCTCATCGCGCTGGTGGCGACCCGCTGGATCCGGGCGGAGCAGGACCGCAAGGCGTACCGGCAGTACTACTCGGCCACCTGGGGATGAGCCCGGGGCGGCGGGCAGTCGGGACCTCGGCTCAGCCGAGGGTGAGCAGCAGCGTCGCGCCGCCCCGCCCCGCCCCGCCCCGAGCAGTCCCAGCACCTGACGGCCACCGACCGGCTCGTCAGCAGGACGAGGCCGAGGACGACCGCCCCGCACAGCACCGACAGCGCGACGGGGGCAGCAGGCAGCCGGTGGAATCCACGATGCCGTGGACGACGGCCGAGGAAAGCGCGAGAAGGGCACCCGTTGGATCAGGGATGCCCTTCGACGAGGGGGCGATGCGTCAGGGCCGGGAAGAGAGCGCTCAGGCCGCCGGCGCCGACTGCGGGGCAGCGGTGGCCCACTCCATGACGAGGCGCTGGTACTCCTCGCGCTGTTCGACGCTCAGTGTCCCGCCCGATCGGCGCCACAGCGCCCGGATCTCCTCGTTGACCTCGTCAGCCGATCGCTCGGAAGAGGTTTCAACACTGGTGGACATGCTGTGAAGCATACGTCGCCTTGAGTGAAGACGATGTTAGCAATAGTGAGTTGAGCGGACATCACGGACAGTGTCGCTGATCACGTCCAACTGCCGGTAAACGTGACCCTGTTCACAGGCGCCGAAGACCGGTGAGGAGCCCCGGGCCGGTCCGGCACCGGGGCTCCGGCGGGATCAGGTGCCCGGCTTGCGGCCGTACACGAAGACGTCGTCGCCCTTCTTCAGCAGCGACCAGTACTTCCTGGCGTCCGTCCTGGTCATGTTGACGCAGCCGTGGGAGCCCGGCGGGTTCCACATGCTGACGCCGACCGAGTGGAAGGCCTGGCCGCCGTCGAAGAACTGGGCGTACGGCATCGGCACGTGGTAGATGGACGACACGTGGTCGATGTTGCGCCAGTAGACCTTCTTCAGGCCGGTGCGGGTCTCGTAGCCGTTCCGGCCGGTGCGGACCGGGACGGGCCCGTAGACGAGCTTCTTGCCGTCCTGGATCCAGCTCAGCTGGAGCGTGAGGTTCACGCAGGCGATACGGCCCTTGTTCACCGGGCACTTGCCGTCCTTGTTGGGGTTGGTGCCGACGGCCTTCTGCCTCTGCATCAGGTCCATCACCCCCCAGGTGACGGGACCGGCGTAGCCGATGTTCGGGGAGATGCCGTGCTTGGTCTGGAAGGCGCTGATGGCCTTGCAGTCGGCGGCGGACTGCTTGCCGTCGACCGGCCGGCCGAGGAACTTCTCCACCTTCTTCTGGTACGGGCCGGTCTGCGTGGTGCAGCCCGCGGCCTGCGCCGGCGCGGCACCGAGCGCGAGCGTGAGCGGTGCCACCAGTCCGGTGATCCCGAGTGCGACGGCGCCCCGTCTGCGTACGTCCCCCATGGTGGGTCCTGCCTTTTCGCGGAAGTGGTCACATGGTTGCGATCCCTGCCACCTAGACGAGCGGACCGGGGGTTGGGTTGTGCGGAGACTCGGCATTGGGACGATTCGGTGACATTTCCCACCCGGGCGCCGGCCGTGCCGGTCAGCGGTACCCGGTCGTGTCGGCCGGCTTGCCCGCGTCCTGGACCTCGACCAGGTAGCGCCAGGCGTCCGGGCGGCTGCCGTCGAGGTCGGTGAAGCCGTACTCCCGGGCGAGGCCGCCGCTGGAGAGGGACCGGCCGTTGAAACGCGCCACGTCCGGGTCGCCGGCCAGTGCGGCGACGGCACGGCCCACGTAGCGCGGGGTCTCCGAGATCGCGAAGTGCGGGACCCGTTCCAGGGCGTCGCGCCAGTTGTCCTCGCGCACCCCGAAGCCCTCCAGCATGATCTCCGAGCGCATCCAGCCGGGGGTGAGGGCGACGGCGGTGGCGCCGCGCGGGCCGAGTTCGTGGCCCAGGGCGAAGGCCATGCGCAGCACGGAGGCCTTGGCGAGGTCGTAGAAGAAGTTCACGCGGTAGGTGCCGGCGTTGTAGTCGGCGGTGCCGTCGGTGACCTCGACGACCAGGCCGCCGGGACGGCGCAGCAACAGCGGCAGGGCGTGGTGGCTGGTGACGGCGTGCGTCTCCACCCCGAGGCGGACCAGGCGCAGGCCGTTGTCGAGGTCGTGCTCCCACACCGGGGTGTCCCACTCGAAGAGCTTCTCGCCGCCCCAGATGTCGTTGACGAGCACGTCGAGGCGGCCCCGTTCGTCCGCGATGCGGTCCACCAGGGCCCGCACCTGGGCCGGGTCGAGGTGGTCGGTGGGGACGGCGATGCCCCGGCCGCCCGCCTCGGTGACAAGGTCGGCGGTGTCCTCGACGGTCTCGGGCCGGTCGTACTCGGAGCGGCGTGCGCGGGTGGTGCGGCCGGTGACGTAGACGGTGGCGCCGGCCGCGCCGAGCTCGACGGCGATCCCCCGCCCCGCGCCCCGGGTCGCTCCCGCGACCAGCGCGACCCTGCCCTCCAGTGGAGCTGACATGTCCGGCCTCCCGTGCCCTCGACTGTGTGCCGCTCTCAGGGTGGCGGGAAAGCCGGACATCCTCTGTCGCCTTTCACGGGCGACACGGATCAGTGTCCCCGGGCGATCCATTCAGCGAGGTGCGGGGCTTCCGCGCCGATGGTCGTGGAGTCGCCGTGGCCGGTGCGGACCTCGGTCCCGGGCGGCAGGGTGAGCAGCCGGTCGCGGATCGAGTCGATGATCGTCGGGAAGTGCGAGAAGGAGCGGCCGGTGGCGCCGGGGCCGCCCTGGAAGAGCGTGTCGCCGGTGAAGACGGTGCCCAGGCCCGGGTCGTACAGGCAGACCGCGCCCGGCGCGTGCCCGGGGGTGTGGATGACCCGCAGGTCGGCGCCGCCGGCCTCGATGACCTGGCCGTCGGCCAGCCAGGCGTCGGGCTCGCGGTCCGGGTGGGTCTGCTTCCACAGCGGCAGGTCGTCGTGGTGGAGCCAGATGGTGGCGCCGGTGCGGTCGGCGAGCGCGGGGGCGGCGTCGATGTGGTCGTTGTGGGCGTGGGTGCACACGATCGCGGTCAGCCGACGGTCGCCGACGGCCTCGGCGATGGCGTCGGCGTCGTGGGCGGCGTCGATGACGACCGCCTCGTGGTCGTCGCCGACGATCCAGACGTTGTTGTCGACGTCCCAGGTGCCGCCGTCGAGGCGGAACTGCCCGGAGGTGACGAGGTGTTCGATACGCGTCGTCATCACAGCACCACCACCGAGCGCAGGACGTCGCCCTGGTGCATCCGCTCGAACGCCTGCTCCACCTCGTCCAGCCGGATGGTCTCGGTGACGAACGCGCCCAGGTCCAGGCGGCCTTGCAGGTGCAGGTCGATGAGCATCGGGAAGTCGCGGGAGGGCAGGCAGTCGCCGTACCAGCTGGACTTCAGCGCCCCGCCGCGGCCGAACACGTCGAGCAGGGGCAGTTCGAGCTTCATCTCGGGGGTCGGGACGCCGACGAGGACGACCGTGCCGGCGAGGTCGCGGGCGTAGAAGGCCTGCTGGTAGGTCTCCGGGCGGCCGACGGCCTCGATGACGACGTCGGCGCCGAACCCGCCGGTCAGTTCGCGGATCGCCTCGACGGGGTCGGACGTGCGCGAGTTGACGGTGTGGGTGGCGCCCATGGAGCGGGCCGTCTCGAGCTTGCGGTCGTCGATGTCGACGGCGATGATCGTCGCCGCCCCGGCCAGGCGGGACCCGGCGACGGCCGCGTCGCCGACGCCGCCGCAGCCGATGACGGCGACCGAGTCGCCGCGGCCCACGTTGCCTGTGTTGATCGCGGCGCCGATGCCGGCCATCACACCGCAGCCCAGCAGCCCGGCCACCTGCGGGGCGACCGCCGGGTCGACCTTGGTGCACTGCCCGGCCGCGACCAGCGTCTTGTCGGCGAACGCTCCGATGCCCAGGGCCGTGGACAGTTCGGTGCCGTCCTTCAGGGTCATCTTCTGCCGAGCGTTGTGGGTGTCGAAGCAGTACCAGGGGCGTCCGCGCAGACAGGCCCGGCACGTGCCGCACACCGCGCGCCAGTTGAGGATCACGAAGTCGCCGGGCCCGACGTCGGTGTCGCCGTCGCCGACCGCCTCGACCACACCGGCCGCCTCGTGGCCGAGCAGGAACGGGAAGTCGTCGTTGATGGCGCCCTGCTTGTAGTGCAGGTCGGTGTGGCACACTCCGCAGGCCTGGACGCGCACGACGGCCTCGCCCGGTCCTGGGTCGGGCACGACGATGGTCTCGATCCGCACCGGCTCGTCCTTGCCTGGTGCGATCACGCCGCGTACTTCCTGCGCCATGGTGCTGACTCCTTCGTCGGCCGGGGGACCCGTCCTGACCGACCCTACGTGTGACCGACCGGTAAAGGGTCGCCATCCTCCCCCGCCGTGGCGGAAAAACGGCAGGCCGGGCGGGTCAGCGCCGACGTAGCCTGGACCGTCCGCCCGACGCCCGAAGGAGCGACGTGAGCATCGCACAGACCGAGACCGCCACACCCCCCTGGCGGCTGCTCCTCGCGTACGTACGGCCGCACCGCTGGACCCTGGCCGCCGGCGCCGTGCTGGCGCTGGTCACCGGGGCGACCGGACTGCTGCTGCCGCTGGTGGCGCGGGGCCTCATCGACGATCTGTCGCACGACCGGGCGATCACCGGTGCGCTGCTGGCGATGTCCGCCCTGGTCGTGACCAACGCGGCGGTGGGCGCGCTGGGTTCGTACGTGCTGCAGCGCACCGCCGAGTCGGTCGTGCTGGGTGCGCGACGGTCGCTGACGTCGTATCTGCTGCGGTTGCGGATCCCCGCCGTGGACCGCAGCGAACCCGGTGACCTGATGGCCCGCATCACCGCCGACACGACCCTGCTGCGCGCGGTCACCACCGACTCGCTGGTCGGCCTCGGCACGGGCGGGCTCACGCTGGTGGCGACGGTGGTGATGATGGGCCTGGTGGACGCCGTGCTGCTGGGCGTCACGCTGGCGGTGATCCTGGGCGCGGGCGTGGTCCTCGGTGTGATCGTGCCGCGCATCAACCAGGCGAGCCGGCGGGCGCAGGACGCGGTGGGCGTCATGGGCGCCTCGCTGGAGCGGATCCTCGGCGCGCTGCGCACGGTGAAGGCGTCCGGTGCCGAGCACCGGGAGGAGATCACGCTGCACGAGGCGGCGCGGGAGTCGTGGCGGCAGAGCGTGCGGGCCGCCAGGTGGTCGGCCGCCGCCGGCAACACGGCGGGGCTGGCCATGCAGATCGCGTTCATCACGGTGCTCGCGGTGGGCGGCGCCCGGGTCGCGACCGGCGCGGTGGACGTGGGCACGCTGGTGGCGTTCCTGCTGTACGTGTTCTACCTGATGTCGCCGATCCAGCAGGTGGTCGGAGCCATCACGCAGTACCAGACGGGCGCCGCAGCCCTCACCCGCATCCAGGAGGCGCTGCGGCTGCCCGCCGAACCGGCCGCCGCCCCCGCGCCGCTGCCCTCCACCGGCGCCCGGCCCGCGGAGCTGGCCTTCGAGGACGTCCGCTTCCGCTACGCCGACGACCTGCCGTACGTCCACCACGGCGTGACCTTCACCGTGCCCCCGCAGGGCATGACGGCGTTCGTGGGCCCCTCCGGCGCGGGCAAGACCACCGTCTTCTCCCTGATCGAGCGGTTCTACGATCCGTGCTCCGGGGTCATCACGCTCGACGGGCGGGACCTGGCCGACTGGGACCTGCCCGGCCTGCGGGCCGCCATCGGCTACGTGGAGCAGGACGCGCCGGTCCTGTCGGGTTCGCTGCGGGACAACCTGCTGCTGGGCAACCCGGAGGCGGACGAGGACGCCCTCGCGCGGGTGCTGAAGACGACCCGGCTCGACGGGCTGGTGGACCGGCTGCCGAACGGTCTCGACACGCTCGTCGGGCACCGGGGCACCAAGCTGTCCGGCGGTGAGCGGCAGCGCGTCGCCATCGCCCGGGCGCTGCTGCGGCGCCCGAGGCTGCTGCTGCTCGACGAGGCGACGTCGCAGCTGGACGCCGTGAACGAGGCCGCGCTGCGCGACACGGTCGCCGACGTGGCCCGTACCACCACGGTGCTCGTGGTGGCGCACCGGCTGTCCACGGTGACGATGGCCGACCGGATCGTGGTGATGGACGCGGGCCGGGTCCGGGCCGTCGGCACCCACCGCGAGCTGGTGACCGCCGACCCGCTCTACGCCGAACTGGCCGCGACGCAGTTCCTGGCTGCGGCGGACTGAGCGTCCCGGCCCTGCGTGAGGGCCGCCCCGGCCGGGACGGCCCTCACCGCGCGCGGCCGTCAGCGCACGTGGGGAACGAAGCCGAAGACCGGGGAGACCAGTCCGGCGACCTGGTTCAGCTGCTTGAGGTCGTTGAGGCGGTTGAGCCCGGCCAGCTGGGAGGAGGGCCGCGGGATCTCGTCCTTGTGCGGGGCGGGGATGTCGCTCACGGTCAGCGAGTCGAGCGCGGCGATGGGGCTGAGCGGGCTCCTGGCCTCCGCGTCGGCCGCCTGCGCCATCGGGGCGGCCAGGCCGGTGACACCCGCGGCGAGACCAACGGCGGTGACGATACGTCGTGTTGAGATCATGCTTGTCGCAACGCGGGCGGACCCCGGCGGACACGGGCGGACGGGTGCCCTCACCCGTCAGGCCCAGCGCTTGCCGACGCCGCCGGGGCGGAGGAGTCTCGACAGGAGAGGCCCTTTCGAGGAGGTCGTCATGGGAACCGCGGCAGAGCCCGGCTTCGACCGGGAGACCCTGCGCCAGGGAGTGGAAGGGCAGACCCCGGAGATCCTTCTCTCCCTCTACACGGACGACGCGGAGCTGCGCGTCGTGGACCGCATGACCCAGCCCAGCCACCCCAAGGTCCTGCACGGCCGGGCGGAGATCGGCCGGATGCTGGAGGACGTCTACAGCCGCGACATGTCGCACAAGCTGGAGAACTGCGTCGTCCAGGGCGACCAGGCCGCCTA
This sequence comes from Streptomyces sp. NPDC058741, assembly GCF_042746715.1. Taxonomy (NCBI): domain Bacteria; kingdom Bacillati; phylum Actinomycetota; class Actinomycetes; order Kitasatosporales; family Streptomycetaceae; genus Streptomyces; species Streptomyces sp. NPDC058741. The sequence goes on from NZ_JBHYQH010000017.1 coordinate 77,369, forward strand.
CAGCGAGAGCTGCCGGTACGCGGACGGGGTGCGCGTCCTGTCCGAGTCGATGCTCACGCTGCGCGACGGCAAGATCGCCGAGCAGACCATGGTCCAGGCCTGGGACGAGTAGGAGCGGCCGGGCGCGGCTCGGTCAGGGGCGGACCGGGCCGTGCTCGGCGCTGCGCGCGCGCTGCTCTCCGGCGGCGGACGGCCGCCGCCGCAGTCCCCCTCCCTCACTGGTGTCGCCGCTCGATCCCTGATCACCACGTCCGCGCAACTTGTCATGTGACAAGAAGATTTCCGCGAGCCCCAATAGTGTGGCTGTGGTTACTCGCGACCGCTCCTGTCACTCGACCTGCACAAACCTCGTGGAACGACCGCTCATGACGCTGCCGGAGGAGTAGAGGCCCACTGTCCGGGCAACCGTGCTCCGTCCGCGTGGCGGGACATGGCCGACCGGACCGCGCGATCGGGGGCCTGCGGCGGCTTGCAGTGCTAGCGGGCTGCCCAGCGGCAATGCATCGGCTTGGTTTGTCGGATGGGGGTCAGCAGTGCCTTGGGGGCGGAGACGAAGACGGTCCACGACCGCGCCGCAGACGCAGACGCAGACGCAGACGCAGACGCAGACGCAGACGCAGAACGATCTCCTGGCGTTCGAGCTGACCACATGGCCGTCTCCCCCGACGGCACACGGGTCGCGGTGTCGGCCTCCACCGCGAACACCGTCCCCGTCCGTCTCGGCCACGTCCAGCCCGGCTGGACCGGTCCGTCCGCTGGGTGACCTTCCCCGCCGACCGGTCCGCCGGCTCGGAGGCGCCGCGCCGCCCGGCCGCGTACGTCGGCGCGATGGGCAGCCGCCGCAGCCACGCCGCCCGGGGCGCGCGCCTCGCGGAGGCCGGCCCCGGCGCGCACGAGCCGTCCCGGCTGCGCTCACCGGTCGGCCTCGACCTCGGGGCGCCTACGCCCGAGGAGGCGGCGGTGTCGGTGGCGGCCGGGATCGTGCCACTGCGCCGGGGCGGCACCGGTGCGCCGCTCTCCGCCACCCAGGGGCGGTGCATCCGCCCCGCCCTCGCTGAACCGCCGCGGTACCGAGTCGGCTGCGGCGCCGCGCCGGGCTCATCGGTGCTCGCTCGGCCCCTACGACCGCCCGGGTCCGCGTGACCGGGCGCCCGCGCCACGGCGGACGGGACGCGCTCGGTCCACCGGCCTCGGCCTCCCGGCGGCGCCGGCCACTCGACGGCGTCACCCTCTCGCGCCGTCGGCCGTCACGAAGCGCAGGAACGGGGACGCGTCGAGGCGGCGCGCCGCCGGGTCGAGGCGGGCGCAGGCCTCGGGATCGCCCGGCGCGCCCGTTCAGCGCGGTGGGCGCGACGGCAGCCGGTGCAGTGCGACGTCGGTGAGCCGGCCGTCGGCGACCTCGGCGGTCATGTACGTGCAGCGGGGCTGGCGTCGGCGGTCCGTCGGGGAGCCCGGGTTGAGCAGGCGCAGGCCCGTGGGGGCCGTGGTGTCCCAGGGGATGTGGCTGTGCCCGAAGACCAGCACGTCGAGGCCGGGGAAGCGGGCGGCGCACCGCTGCTCCCGGCCCTGCTTCGCGCCGGTCTCGTGGATCACGCCGAACCGCAGTCCGCCCAGCTCGGCGTACGCCACCTCCGGCAGCCGGGCGCGCAGGTCGGGCCCGTCGTTGTTGCCGTACACGGCGACGAGCCGGCGGCTGCGGGCCCGCAGCAGGTCGAGCGTGGCGGTGTCGACCCAGTCGCCGGCGTGGAACACGACGTCGGCGCGCGGGAGTTCGGCCAGCAGCTGCGCGGGCAGCTCCCTGGCGCGCTTCGGCAGATGGGTGTCGGACATCAGGAGCAGACGCACCTTCTCACCCTAGAGGCTGCGGCTCGGCCTCTCCTCGACCCCGGCCGCGGTCCCGGGCAGGTGCACGGGCGGGCCCGCGGCGCGCTCGCCCCGCGTGCTCGACGACGCACGCGCACCGGCCGCCCGGCCCCGGGCCTGACCGCGAACAGGCAGGCAGACCAGTCCAGTTGCGCCGTACGCGGAGATGATCACGGCCCGGTCTCGAAAGGTGGGGCGCGCGCGCCGACCGGGTTAACATCGGGCGGCACGCAGGACGACAGAACGTCTACGGCAAGCCACCCGAAGGGGCCCGGAAACCCGATGCCGGTCAAGGTGAGCGTCATTGTACCCGTCTACAACCCGGGGACCTACATCGAGGACTGCGTCTCCTCGCTGCAACGGCAGTCGCTGCCTCCCGACGAGTACGAAGTGATCTTCGTCGACGACGGTTCGACCGACGGGACCCCGGCCCGGCTCGACCGGCTCGCCGCCGAGGACCCCCGGATGCGGGTCGTCCACCAGGAGAACTCCGGCTGGTCGGGCAGGCCCCGCAACGTCGGCATCGAGGTCTCCCGGGGCGAGTTCGTGATGTTCGTCGACAACGACGACTACCTGGGCGACGAGGCCCTGGAGCGGATGTACGACTACGGCGTGGCCAACGGCGCCGACGTCGTCGTGGGCAAGATGGCCGGCAAGGGCCGCGGGGTGCCGGTGGAGCTGTTCCGCCGCAACCACCCGCGCGCCACCGTCGCGAACGCCCCGCTCATCGACAGCCTCACCCCGCACAAGATGGTCCGCCGGGCCTTCCTGGACCGCATCGGCCTGCGCTTCCCCGAGGGCAGGCGGCGCCTGGAGGACCACGTCTTCCTCGCGGAGGCGTATCTGCGCGCGGGGAACGTCTCCGTGCTCAGTGACTACGTGTGCTACTACCACATCCGCCGGGACGACGGCTCCAACGCCGGTTTCGAACGCTTCGACCCCGTCGGCTACTTCAAGAACCTCCGCGAGGCCCTCGACGTCGTCGAGCGGTACACCGAGCCCGGCCCGGTGCGCGACCGGCTCTTCCGGCGCTGGCTGCGCGTGGAGATGGTCGAGCGGCTGCGCGCCCGGCGCTTCCTCGCCCTGCCGGACGACCACCGCCGGGAGCTGTTCGCCGAGATCCACGCGGTCGTCGTCGAGCGGTTCGGCCCCGGTGTGGCGGCCGGACTGCAGCCGACGCAGCAGGTCGTCGCCGCGCTGACGGCGGCCGACCGGTACGACGACGTGGTGTCCTTCGCCGAGTGGGAGGCGGGCATCACCCCCCGGGCGACCCCCGGGGACATCGAGTGGCGCGGGGACCGGCTCGGTGTCTCCTTCACGGCCGGGTACCTGACCGGCGGCGAGCCGTTGCGGTTCCCCGCCGAGGCGGAGGCCGCACCGCTGCGCGACGTCCCGAAGGACGTCGCCGAGGCGGCGGCGTGGGTCGCCTCGGAGACGGCAGCCCTCTTCCCGCAGGCCGCGGCGGATCTGCTGCTGCGGGAGCGCTCCACCGCCGCGCAGTACTTCCAGCCGGTCGCGCTCACCCGCGAGACGGTGCCGGCCGGGGACGGGCAGGTCAGGCTGGTACTGCGGGCGGCCGCCGAGGTCGACCCGGCCGACCTGCCGGCCGACGGCGTCTGGGACGCGGTCGTCCGGGTGAAGGTGGGCGGCTGGACCAAGGAGTGCCGGCTGGGCCCGGTCCCGCGTGAGGACCGCCCCGCGCCGGGCGTGGGGATCGTCCGGGACCGCGCGGTCCTGCCCTACTGGACGACCCCGCACGGCAACCTCTCCCTGGAGCGCGGCGTGCGGGGCAGGCGTCTGGGACTGGGAGCGGTACGGCCGACGGACGCCGCCGTCCTCGGGGACCGTCTGCGGGTCCCGCTTCCGGTGCACGTGCCCGGCGGCACGGAGGTGCTGCTGCGGTGCGTCTCCGCCAGCCGGTACTTCGACTGGCGGCAGGTCGACTTCCTGCGCGACGCCGAGGAAGCGGCCTACCGGGAACTCACCACCCCCCGGCGCCTGGGTGCCGTACCCCGACACCGGACCTTCGACGCGGCCGCCACGCTCTCGCCCGCCTCCCGGGGCACGGGCGCGGTGCTGGAGGCGGACCTGCCCACCGGGGAGCTCGACGGCGGCGTCTGGCGGGTGGCGCTGTGCCCGACCCCGCGCGGGGAACGGCCGCGCTTCACGGGCCTGCCGTTCGCCCTGCGTCATGCGGGCGGCAGTGTGCTCGTGGTGCCGGTGCCGCGGCCGGGTGTGACGCTGCGGCTGGCACGAGAAGCCCGGCGCGTGCTCGGCGCGGCGCGCCGGACGGTGGCAACCCGCGTCAGGACCGGAGGGGGGTGAGGGCATGCGACCACTGGCGATAGAGGGCTCCTGGATTCTGGAGCCCAAGGTCTTCCCGGACGACCGGGGCAGTTTCCACGAGTGGTTCCGGAGCGAGGAGTTCCGCACGGCCACGGGCCGTGACCTGTCCATGGCCCAGGCCAACTGCTCGGTGTCCCGCCGGGGCGTGCTGCGCGGCGTCCACTTCGCCGACGTGCCGCCCAGCCAGGCCAAGTACATCACCTGTGTCCGCGGTGCCGTCCTGGACGTGGTGGTGGACATCCGGGCGGGCTCCCCCACCTACGGGAGGTCGGAGACGGTACGGCTCGACGACGAGGCACGGCACGCGGTGTTCATAGCGGAGGGCCTCGGTCACGCCTTCATGGCACTGACCGACGACGCCACGGTGGTGTACCTGTGTTCGGAGGGCTACGCCCCCGACCGCGAGCACGGCGTCCACCCGCTCGACCCGGCGCTGGGCATCGAGTGGCCCGGGGCCATCGCGCCGGTGCTCTCCCCCAAGGACGAGCAGGCCCCGACCCTCGCCGAGGCGGAACGGCAGGGGCTGCTGCCGTCGTACGAGGACTGCCTGGCCCATTACGAGCGGCTGCGGACCGGCTGACCGGCCTCGGAAGCCGGGCCGGTACGAGGACGCCGGCCGGCCGACGGGGGGGCCGGCGTCGTCGTTCAGCGGCTGACGCCGACCTGCTCCAGGGACCGGCGCAGGGGCTCCCAGCCGATGGAGCGGGGCAGGCCGCGGTTGCGGGCCTGGACGAGGGGGCGCCAGAAGCCGGCTTCGAGCAGCGCCTCGGGGCGGACCGCACCGGCCCGTTCGAGGATCGCCTCGGGGACCTTCTGCGGGTCGGGCACCTTGTACTCGGCCATGATCTCGTCGTACTTGTCGTGCAGGACCCGGTTGCCCGGGTCGGCGCCGAAGACGACGAGCTGGCCGGTGGGCGCGGTGTCGACCTGGACGGCGACCAGGTCCGGGCGGTAGCGCGCCAGCATCTCGGTGATCTTGTACACGTCGCCGGTCCAGGCGTTGGTGTGCCGGTCCCGGGCGGCCTCGTCGACGCTGCGCGGCAGCATGTCGTCGAAGACGATGACGCTGGACCAGTCGGAGTGCTTCTCGACGTTCATGAAGTCGCGCAGGGCGAACTCGAAGAGGTGCATGCCGTCGATGAAGGAGAGGTCGAGCGTCGCGCGGCGCCAGTAGCCGAGGGGGCTGCGGCCGCGGCGCAGGTTGCGCAGCGGGTGGCGGCCTCCCTTGAGGTGCTGCAGGGGGTTGGCGCGGGCGAAGAAGTCGTCGCTGGTGGCCTTCACCAGGTGGACGTCGCACTTCAGCTCCGAGACCACCTTGAAGGCGGGGTCGATCGCGATGCTGGGGACGCGCGACAGGCGCAGGCTGCGGCCGTCGTTGACGCCGATCTCCAGGTAGTTGCGATTGGCGCTGACCTTGTGCAGTTCCCGGAGGAACTCATGGCGTTTCACGAAGAAGACCTTCCCTGCGGATGCGGGGCAGTGCTTCGTGCAGGGCGGAGCGCCAGTCGCGCGGCAGCGGCAGGCCGACGTCCCGCCAGCGGCCGTGGGCGAGGGCGCTGTACGCCGGGCGGGGCGCGGGCCGCGGGAAGGCCGCGCTGCTGGTGGGGCGCACCCGGTCCGGGTCGGCGCCGATGAGGGAGAACACCTCGCGGGCCAGCTCGTACCAGCTGGCCTCACCGGCGTTCGTGGCGTGGAAGACGCCGTGCGCGCCGGGGCCGATCCGCGGTCCGAGGTCGGCGATCCGCTCGGCGACGTCCGCGCTCCAGGTGGGCTGCCCGCGCTGGTCGTCGACGACGTCGAGGGTGTCGCGGCGGGTTTCGAGACCGATCATGGTGCGCACGAAGCTGGCGCCGTGCTCACCGTAGAGCCACGCCGTGCGCACGATCGCGCTCGCTCCGGGCAGTTCCTCCAGTACGGCCTGCTCCCCGGCCCGTTTGGTGCGGCCGTAGGCGGTGCGCGGGCCGGTGGGATGGTCCTCGGGGTAGGGCGTGGTGCGGACCTCCCCCGAGAAGACGTAGTCCGTCGAGACGTGGACGAGGCGGGCGCCGTGGGCGGCGCAGGCGCGGGCCAGCAGGCGCGGCCCGTGGCCGTTGATCTCCAGGACGCGGGCCTCGTCGGTCTCGGCGTCGTCCACGGCCGTGTAGGCGGCGCAGTTCACCACGAGGTCGGGGGTGTGCTTCCGTACCGCCGTGTCGACGGCGTCGGGGCGGGTGATGTCCAGGGCGGCGCGGTCGAGGCCCGCCACGGTCTCGCCGCGCCGGGTGAGTTCGTCGACCAGGTCATGGCCGAGCATGCCGCCCGCGCCGGTGACCAGCCACCTCATGCGCGTTCCCGGGCGACGCGCCGCTTCAGGGGTTCCCACCAGGCGCGGTGGTCGCGGTACCAGGCGACCGTCTCGGCGAGGCCGGCGGTGATGTCGTGGCGGGGCCGGTAGCCGAGTTCGTCGCGGGCCTTGGACCAGTCGACGGAGTAGCGCAGGTCGTGGCCTTTGCGGTCCTCGACGTACTCCACCCGGTCCCAGTCCGCGCCGCAGGCCTGGAGCAGCAGTCCCGTGAGCTCCTTGTTGGTGAGTTCGGTGCCGCCGCCGATGTTGTAGACCTCGCCGGGCCGGCCCTCGGTGCGTACGAGGTCGACGCCCTGGCAGTGGTCGTCGACGTGCAGCCAGTCGCGGACGTTGCGGCCCTCGCCGTACAGCGGCACCTTGTGCCCGTCGAGGAGGTTGGTGACGAACAGCGGGACGACCTTCTCGGGGAACTGGTGCGGGCCGTAGTTGTTGGAGCAGCGCGTGACGCGCACGTCCAGGCCGTGGGTGCGGTGGTAGGCCAGGGCGAGCAGGTCGGAGGAGGCCTTGGACGCCGAGTACGGGGAGTTCGGCTGGAGCGGGTGGGTCTCCGGCCAGGAGCCCGACTCGATGGAGCCGTAGACCTCGTCGGTGGAGACGTGCACGAAGGGGCCGGTGCCGTGGCGCAGGGCGGCGTCCAGCAGGGTCTGGGTGCCCAGGACGTTGGTGCGCACGAAGTCGGCGGCGCCGGCGATGGAGCGGTCGACGTGGGACTCGGCGGCGAAGTGCACGATCTGGTCGGCGTCGGCGACGAGTTGGTCGACGAGCTCGGCGTCGCAGATGTCGCCCTGGACGAACTCCAGCCGGGGGTGGGTCAGTTCGAGGTTGTCGAGGGTGCCGGCGTAGGTGAGTCCGTCCAGCACGGTGATGCGCGGCGCGCCGGGCGGGTCCGAGGCGAGCAGCGCACGGACGTAGCGGGATCCGATGAACCCGGCGGCACCGGTGACGAGGAGCTTCATGAAGTGATCTGCACCTTGCTGTGGTCTCCGAGGACGAGGCGGTGGGCGCTGGGGACGCTCGGAGCCGGCGTCACCTCGACGTGCCGGCCGATGAGCGAGGACTCGATCCGGCCGACGCCCTGGATCGAGGAGTCCCGGAGCACGATGGAGAACTGGAGTTCGCTGTCGGTGATGCGGCAGTTCTCGGCGATGGAGGTGAACGGGCCGACGTAGGAGTCGCGGACGACGGTTCCCGAGCCGATGACGGCGGGTCCGACGACACGGGAGCCGACGATCCGGGCGCCCTCCTCCACGACGACCCGTCCGACGGTCTCCGAGGCGTCGTCCACGTCGCCGTCGATGCGGCGCTCCATGCCTTCGAGGACCATGCGGTTCACCTCGAGCATGTCGCCGACGTTGCCGGTGTCCTTCCAGTAGCCCTCGATGATCGTGGAGCGCACGCCGGCGCGGGTGTCTATCAGGTGCTGGATGGCGTGGGTGATCTCGAGTTCGCCGCGCCAGGAGGGTTCGATGGCGCGGACCGCTTCGTGGATCAGGGGCGTGAACAGGTAGACGCCGACGAGCGCGAGATCGCTCTTGGGGTGCTCGGGCTTCTCCTCCAGGCCGATCACCTGGCCGGACGGGCCGAGTTCGGCGACGCCGAAGGCGCGCGGGTCGGCCACGCGGGTGAGCAGGATCTGGGCGTCGGGCCGGTTGCGGCGGAACGCCTCGACGAGGCCGGTGATGCCGCCGACGATGAAGTTGTCACCGAGGTACATCACGAAGTCGTCGTCGCCCAGGAAGTCCCGGGCGATCAGCACCGCGTGGGCCAGGCCCAGGGGCCGCTCCTGGGGGATGTAGGTGACCTTCAGGCCGAACCCGGACCCGTCCCCCACCGCTTCCTCGATCTCCGCTGCGGTGTCCCCGACGATGATGCCCACGTCGGTGATGCCGGCCTCGGCGACGGACTCCAGCCCGTAGAAGAGCACGGCCTTGTTGGCCACGGGGACGAGTTGCTTGGCCGAGGTGTGGGTGATCGGCCTCAGTCGTGTTCCTGCGCCGCCGGACAGCACGAGAGCCTTCATCCGGCTCACCTTAGCCGCCGTCCGGCGGACGTGAACATCACTTCTTCGGGCGGCCGATGTGTTCAGTTGCCCGAAGCGTCACCGGGCCGTGCGGGGCCGAGCGGTCAGTCCTCACCCCGGACGATGTTCGACTCGGAGCCGGAGCGAGCGGTTCCGGGGGTGGGCCGGTCCTCGACGGCGGGGAGGCAGGTCCGCAGCGGGGCCTCGCCCCGCAGGCGGCGTGCCGTCGACCAGCCGGTCTCGGGGCGGCGTACGACGGGCTTCTCAGGTGTGTCCATGGACGTCACTGCTCATCATCTTCCTTCCGCATCCGCTGGTTGTTCGAGTCCCCCGAGACAAACCGAACAAACCTGCGCACGGAGCGCTCGTCCCACACCGCTGAACTCCCCTGCCCCGACCGCCTCTTCGGCCGAGGGACGACGGTCCCGCGCACGGCTCGCACGCGGACCGTTCCGGCGGGGTGCCGCCACGCGGAGGGAAGCGCGGCGCTGATGCGGCCCGGCGCCGGCTCCGGGTCGCGCTCCGGGCCGGGCCGCCCTGTCGGACGATGCCCACGGGGCGGCCCTGGCCCACGCGGCCCCGGGCACCCGGTGCAGCCGTGCGGTCACCAGGTACGTGCGGCCTCCAGCAGGCGGTCGCGGACGAGGGCGACGTGCGGGTTGTCCGAGGTGCCGGGTCGCTGCACGAGGTAGCCGGTGTTGATCGGGGTGTCCTCGGGGGCGTCGAGGAGTACCAGGGCGCCGGACTCCAGTTCCCGGGCGCACAGGTAGCGCGGCAGCACGCTGAAGCCCGCACCGGCGGTGACCAGGGCCAGGACGGCCCTCAGGTCCGGCGCGGAGACGGCGGGGCGGCAGGTCAGGCGCCGGCCGAAGACGTGCCGCCAGTAGCGGCGCACGATGGGCAGGTCCTCGGCGTACGTGATGAGCGGGACGCCGTGCAGCGCGGCGGGCCCCTCGGCGGCCGGGCGCCCGGCGAGCCGGCCGGCCCAGGCGGGGGCGGCGACCAGGACGAACTCCTCGTCCGCCAGCGGCACCGCGGACAGGGTGCGGCCGCGCGGCCGGGTGGTGGCGATCACCAGGTCGTGGCGGCCGGCGCGCAGTTCCTCGAGCAGCGGATCGGTCAGGCCCGTGGCGACCCGCAGCCGTACGCCCTCGACGACGAGGGGGGCCAGGGCGGGCAGGGCCCGGGTGGACAGCAGTTCCGCGGGTCCGGCCAGGTGGACCGGCTCGGCCCGCGACTCCTCCGGCGGGCCGTGTCCGGTGGCCTCGGCCAGCGCGTCGAGGGGGGCCGCGACCCGGGCCGCGAGTTCGTCGGCCACCGGTGTGGGAGCGACACCGCGGGGCAGTCGTTCGAACAGCTCCCTACAGGTCTGCCGCTCCAGCGCGCGGATCTGGATGGTGACGGTCGGCTGGGACAGTCCCAGCAGCTTCGCCGCCGCCGTGAAGGAGCCGGAGCGGTAGACCGCCAGGAACGTGCGCAGGAGGTTGAGATCGGGCGGCGCCGGTGTGCCGGGCGCGCCGAGCGGGTCGATGGGCCTCACGTGCACCGACCCTACCGGGCGCCGCCATGAAGAATTCTATGACTGCCATAGGACCTGCCATTGGAAGAACCGCAGTCAAGGGTCCTATGGTCGTTCTTGTCCGAGTCATCGCCGCACTGTCCGACCGCGGCACCTACCCCACGGAGATGCACCACCATGTCGAAGATCCTCTTCGTCGTCACCGGCGCCGACACCTGGACCCTGGCCGACGGCACCGAGCACCCCACCGGCTTCTGGGCCGAGGAGGCCGTCGCCCCGTACGAGGCCTTCCGCGCCGCAGGCCACGCGGTCGTCGTGGCCACGCCCGGCGGTGTGGTGCCCACCGTCGACCGGGCCTCGCTGGCCCCCGAGGCGAACGGGGGTCAGGAGAACGCGGACCGGATCGCCAAGGCGCTGGAGTCGTTCACCGAACTGCGGAACCCCGTCCGCCTGGAGGACGTCCGGCTCGACGACTACGCCGCCGTCCTCTACCCCGGCGGCCACGGCCCGATGGAGGACCTCGCCGTGAACGCCGACTCCGGCCGGCTGCTCGCCCGGGCCCTGGAGTCGGGCCGTCCGCTCGGCGTCGTCTGCCACGGGCCGGCCGCGCTGCTGTCCGCCGTCGGGCCGGACGGCCGCAACGTCTTCGCCGGCTACGAGGTCGCGGCCTTCACCAACGACGAGGAGGTCCAGGGGGGCCTCGCCGAGCGCGCGAAGTGGCTGCTCCAGGACCGTCTCACCGAGGCCGGCGTGACGGTGCGGGCCGGTGAGCCGTGGGCCCCGAACGTGGTCACCGACCGCAACCTGGTCACCGGCCAGAACCCGGCCTCCTCGGCGCCGCTCGCGGAGGAGATGCTGAAGCGGATCGGCTGAGCCCCGGGGTGCTCAGCGCCCCAGCACCAGCTCCGCCCACACCTGCTTGCCCCCGCTGACGGGCAGGGTCCCCCAGGTCGCCGACAGGGCCTCGACCAGGAGGACGCCCCGGCCGCCGGTGGCCTCCCAGCTGATGCCGGTGGGGCGGACCGGGGTACGGGGGGAGGCGTCGGCGACGGCGATGCGCAGACGGTGGTTGATCAGGGTGAGGTCCATGCGGACCCGGCCGTCGGTGTGCACGAGGGCGTTGGTGACGAGTTCGGAGACGACGACGAGGGCGGCGTCGTACTCGTCGGTGACGCCCCAGGAGCGCAGGATGCGCCGGGCGAAGCGGCGGGCGTGCCCCACGGCCTGCGGGACCCGCCACACCGTCCAGCTCTCCCGCAGCGGCCGCAGCTCCATGCCGTCGTAGCGCATGAGCAGCAGGGCGACGTCGTCGCTGCGCGGCGCGTTGCCCAGCAGGGCGTCGGCGACGAGGCCGAGGTCGCCGGGGTCGGCGCCGGCCAGTTCGCCCGCCAGGCGCGCCAGCCCCACGTCGATGTCGGCGTCGGGCGTCTCGACGAGGCCGTCCGTGGCCAGGGCGAGGACGGTGCCGGGCGGCAGCCGCAGCGGACTCATGGGGAACGCGGCCTGGGTGAGGACCCCGAGGGGCGGGCCGCCCTCGGCCTCCGCGATCTCCGTCCGCCCGTCCGGGTAGCGCAGCACGGGCGGCGGATGCCCGGCCCGCACGCACCAGGCGTACCCCTCCTCCAGGTCGACGTCGACGTAAGCGCAGGTGGCGATCAGGTCGCTCTCCATGTCGACCAGCAGCCGGTTGGCGTGCGCGACCACCACGTCCGGCGGGTGCCCCTCGACGGCGTAGGCGCGCAGGGCGGTGCGCATCTGGCCCATGAGGGTGGCGGCACCGGCGCTGTGGCCGTGGACGTCGCCGATGACGAGCGCCACGTGGTGGTCGGGCAGCGGGATGACGTCGTACCAGTCGCCGCCGAGTTCGAGCCCGGCCGTACTGGGCAGGTAGCGGGCGACGGCCACCGCGCCGGGCAGCCGGGGCAGGCGGCGCGGCAGCAGCTGGCGCTGGAGCATGCCGACGAGTTCGTGTTCCGCGTCGAAGGCCCGGGCCCGCACCAGGGCCTGTCCGACGAGACCGGCGCAGGCGGTGAGCAGGGCGCGTTCGTCGGAGCCGAAGTCGCGCGGGGTGTCCCAGCCGATCAGACAGGCCCCGGCCATGCGGTTCCCGGCGGGCAGCGGCAGGACGGCGAGGCCGCCCGGGCCGACGTCGGCGAGGGCGGGTTCCAGGGCGCTGCCCTCGGACCAGATGCGCGTACGGCCCTCGCGGAGCGCGGCGGCGAGGGTCGGCATGGCGCGCACGGGCGCGTCGGGCCACTCGCCGCGCCACTCCGACCGCCACAACTCGGGCCACGCGTCGGGTTCGGGCGGGTCCAGGACGGTGACGACGAGCCGGTCACCCTCCAGCTCGGCGAGCGCGATCCGGTCGGCCCGCAGCGGCCGGCGCAGGGCGGCGACCACCGCCTTGCCGACGTCTCGCACGGTGACGGCCGTGGCCAGGGCCGCGGCCAGGCGCTGGACGCGGGCGACGTCGGTGACGTCGGAGCGCAGGGTGGAGGCGTCGACGACGGTGCCCACGAGCCGCGCGGACCGGCCGTCGCCGCCCGGCAGCAGCCGCCCGCTGAGCCGGAGCCATCTCGGCGGCCGGTCGGGCCGGAGCACCCGGAACTCCAGCTCCCGCTCGCCGATGGACATGTGGTCGGCCTCCACCACGGACATCAGTGAGGGCAGGTCCTCCGGGACGGTCAGGCTGAGCAGCGTCTCGACCCGGCCGTCGAACGCGGCCTGGTCGAGGCCGAACAGCTCCAGCAGGTCGTCGGCGGCGCGGACGCGGCCGCTGTCCATGGCGAGGCTGAAGGCGCCCGGTGACAGCTCACCGCCCTCGGCGGGCTCGGCGGGGGCGGTGAAGGCGACGGCCTCGGCCACGAGGTCCAGGCAGGCCCGGTCGTCGGCGCCGAACCCGCCGGGTCGCTCGCTCACGGCGAGCAGGCAGCCGCCGCCGTCGCCGCGCACGGGCAGGGCGACCAGATGGAAGGCCGGGGACGGCACGCGGCGGGACTGGGCGTCCTCGGCGAACTCGGCCGGGCTCAGCGCGACCGGCCGGCCGTCGCGGTGGGCCTCGGCGACCGGGGAGGGCCCCGAGAGCGGATAGCCGTCGCGCACCCCGTACAGGGTCCTGGGCACGCCGGCCGACTCGATCAGGCACAGCAGCTCGCCGTCCTCGCTCGGGGCGTAGACGGCGGCGAAGGCCGCGTCGGCGAAGACGAGTGCCTGTTCGAGGACGCGGCGCACCCGTTCGGGCGACCCCTGTTCGGCCGCGAGCGCTTTGAGGGCGGCTTCGGCACGCGGCGTCCGCGTCTCGCGTTCTCGGGCGCCCGGACTGACCACGTCGGCCATTACAGCGCTTATGGGAGAGCTGCGCAGCCCCCATGGCGTTCAGCGCAACGGCATCGACGCCGGCGCTCGAAGGAAACCGAACAGGACTTGACGCGTGCGTTCCGCACGGTGTTCCCGTGACAGCCGTGACTGTCCCGGGCCCCGGCACGGCTGGAAGGCTCGGTTCCCGTCACGGAGGGGGACGCATGGACAAGCGGTACGAGGTGTACGCGCTCGCCGACCGGCACTTCTACGAGACGCCGGACCGGCTGGCGGGCGGCGGGCCGGGGACGGCCCCGCACCTCTACGAGACGGCCGGCCGGCCGGTGCCCGAGGGCTGGGCGTCGGCCCGGATCGGCGACTGGCTGACGATGACGCCGCTCGGCCCGGACGGCGAGCCGGTGCGCGGCCTCGCCCAGGGCTGGAAGATCCACGCCTCGGCGACCCGCGCGAACGCGGAGAAGGTCGCGGGGATCGTGTGGGACTACTGCGTCGAACGGCGCATCCCCTTCAAGTTCGTGCCGGGGCCGCACCTGCTGCACCTGCGCAACACCAAGTACGCGCCGCGCGACGGCAGCGGCAAGTTCGTCACCGTCTACCCGGCCGGCGAGGAGCAACTGCACCAGGTGCTGCGCGAGCTGGGCGCGCTGCTGGAGGGCTTCGAGGGGCCGTACGTCCTCACCGATCTGCGCTGGGGCGAGGGTCCGCTGTACGTGCGCTACGGCGCCTTCGCGCGGTCCTTCGTCGTCGACGGGCGGGGCTCGCTGGTGCCCGCGGTGCGCGACGGCGAGGGGCGGCTGGTGCCGGACCGGCGGTCGCCGTCCTTCCAGGTGCCCGATTGGGTGACGCTGCCGGCGTTCCTCCAGCCGCACCTGGACGCACGGAACACCACGACGGTCGGTGAGCTGCCGTACCGCATCGAGAAGGCGCTGCACTTCTCCAACGGCGGCGGGGTGTACGCGGGCACCGACACCCGGGACGGGCGCAAGGTCGTGCTGAAGGAGGGCCGTCCGCACGCGGGACTGGCCGCCGACGGGGCGGACGCCGTCGCCCGGCTGGAACGGGAGAAGTCGGCCCTGGAGCGGGTGGCGGGCACGGGCGTGGTGCCCGAGGTGCGCGACTGGTTCGAACTCGGCGGCCACCGCTTCCTGGTGATGGACTTCCTCCCGGGCCGTCCGCTCAACTCGTTCTTCGCCGAGCGGCACCCGCTGCTCGCGCAGGACCCCGATCCGGCGGCCGTCGCCTCCTACACGGCCTGGGCGCTGCGCATCCACCGCAGGGTGGAGGAGGCCGTGGCGGCGGTGCACGCGCGGGGCATCGTCTTCAACGACCTGCACGTCTTCAACATCATGGTCGCGCCGGACGGGGAGTCGGTCTTCCTGCTGGACTTCGAGGCCGCGGCCCCGGCGGAGGAGAACGGCCGCCAGGTCGTCGCCCACCCCGGCTTCTTCGCGCCGCCGGACCGCCGGGGCGCCGACGTCGACCGCTACGCCCTGGCGTGTCTGCGGCTGGCGCTGTTCCTGCCGGTGACCACGCTCTTCGTGGTGGACCGCGGCAAGGCGGCGCATCTGGCCGAGGTGATCGGGGAGCAGTTCCCGGACGTGCCGCGGGAGTTCCTCGACGAGGCGGTCGCGGAGATCACGCGGGAGGTGCCGGGCCGTGCGCCGGCCGTCGCCACGGCCCCGGTGGACCCGGGCGACTGGCCGCGCAGCCGCGACTCGATGGTGGAGGCGATCCTCGCCTCGGCGACGCCCGAGCGCGACGACCGGCTCTTCCCGGGCGACGTCGCCCAGTTCTCGGACGGCGGGGGGCTGGGCCTGGCCCACGGCGCCGCCGGGGTGCTGTACGCGCTGGACGCGATCGGCGCCGAACGCTACGACAAGGGTGAGCGCTGGCTGCTGGAGCGGACCGCACCGCCCCCGGTCGGCACACCGCTCGGCCTCTACGACGGGCTCGCGGGCGTCGCCCTGGTCCTGGACCGGCTCGGGCACCGGCAGCGGGCGCTCGACCTGGTCGAGAGGATCCTCGCGGAGCGCTGGCAGAACCTCTCCTCCGACCTGCACGGCGGACTGGCCGGACTGGGCCTCGTCCTCGGGCACCTGGCCCGCACCACGGGCGAGGCGGAGCTGCGCGAGCGGGCAGCGGAGGCCGGGCGGATCCTGGTCGAACGGCTCGGTGAACCGCTCCCGGACACGCCCCGGCGGCGCGCCGGACTGCTGCGCGGCGCGACCGGACCGGCGCTGTTCCTGCTGCGGCAGTACGAGTGGACGGGCCGCGCCCCCTGGCGGGAGGCGGCGGCCTCGGCCCTGCGCCGGGACCTGGAGTCCTGCGTGACACGCGACAGCGGGGAGCTGGAGGTCGACGAGGGCTGGCGGACGCTGCCCTACCTCGGCGACGGCAGCGCCGGACTGGGCATGGTCCTCGACGACCTCGTGGCCCACGCGCCCGGCCTCGCCGGGGAGTTCGAACCGGCCCGGTCCGGCGTCCTGGCCGCCGCGACCTCGCGCTTCTACGCGCAGCCCGGGCTCTTCCAGGGCCGCGCCGGAATGGTCCTGCACCTCGGCCGCACCACCGCGCCGGGCGCGACCGCGGACCGGCTGGCCGCACAGATCACCGGACTCGGCTGGTACGCGATGGCCTACGAGGGCCGGCTGGCCTTCCCCGGCCACCAGATGATGCGGCTGTCCATGGACCTCGCCACCGGAACGGCAGGGTGCCTGCTGGCGCTCGGCGCGGCCCTCGACCCGGCCACCGGGGCCCACCTGCCGTTCCTCCCGCCGCCCGCGAGGCGGCCCACCTGACGCGGTTCCGCGATCCCGCGGAGTCGTGACACCACCCCGTCCCCACGGACGACCACGGACGGACAACCCACGGAAGGACTCACCATGGCACTTCTCGACCTGCAGACCATCGAGACCGAGGAGCGGACGCACGGCGGCGGGAACAGCACGCTGAGCCTGCTCTCCTGCCTCAGCGCCGCGAGCATCACGCTCTGTCTCTGACCTGAGGTCCACGTACGGCTCCGGGCGGCCCACTCCTTACGGAGGGGCCGCCCGGGGTCCTTCCGCCCCACGAAAGGCCCGTATGACCAGGCGCGCCGACGACGACCCGGCGGCCGGGCACGCCCGCGTGCTGCTGCGTACGGCCACCCGGCACAGCGGGGGCCGCTGTACGGCCCTGGCTGTGGCGGGCACCGCCGCGACCGGTGCGGGGCTGCTGCTGCCCGCTGCACTGGGCCGGGCTCTGGACCTGCTTCTCGCACCGGCACCGGCGACCCGCTGGGTGCTGTACTGCGCCGGCCTCGTCGTACTGCTCGCGCTGCTCGACGCGGCCCAATCCGTACTGACCGGCACCGTCGACGCCCGCAGCGCGGCGTGGCTGCGCCGGCGGCTGGCCCGGCACGTCCTGGGGACCGGGCCGCGCGCCGCCGACCGCTTCGGCGCCGGCGACCTCGTCGCCCGCCTGGTCGGCAACGCCGCCGAGGCGGGGACCGCGCCCGCTGCCCGCGCGGCCCTGGTGGCCGCACTCGCCGGGCCCGCGGGGGGTGTGGTGGCCCTCGGCCTGATCCACTGGTGGCTCGCGGCCGTCTTCCTCGCCGGAGCCCCCGTCCTGACCTTGCTCCTGCGGGCCGTCGCCCGGGACACCGCGCGCTGCGCGACGCGCTACCAGCAGGCGCAGGGCCGTATCGCGGCCGCGCTGGCGGAGGCCGTCGAAGGCTTCCGCACCGTCCGGGCGGCGGGAACGGAGGACCGGGAGACACTCCGCGTCCTGCGCCCGCTGCCCGACCTGTCCCGCGCGGGGCACCGCATGTGGCGGGTGCAGGGACGGGCCGCCGCCCGCGCGGTCGCCGTGGCCCCGCTGCTGCACCTCGGGGTCGTCGCCGTGGCCGGTGTGCTGCTCACCCGGGACCGGCTGTCGGTGGGGGACGTCCTCGCCGCCTCTCGGTACGCGGTGCTCGCCACGGGCGTCGGCGTCCTGGTGGGCCGGCTCGCGGGCCTGGCCCAGGCCCGGGCGGCGGCCCGGCGCCTGGGCGAGGTCGCGACCGAGCCCGCCACGGCGTTCGGCACCCGTGGGCTGCCCGACGGGCCGGGACGGCTGGAGCTGCGCGGCGTGACGGCCCGGCGCGGCCGCCGGACGGTGCTCGACGGAGTCGACCTCGTCGTCCCCGGCGGCACGGTCCTGGCCTTGGTCGGGCGCTCCGGCACGGGCAAGTCCCTGCTGGCGGCGCTCGCGGGCCGGCTGGCCGATCCGGACGCGGGCGAGGTCCTCCTCGACGGGGTGCCGCTGCGCGCCCTGTCCCACGACGGCCTGCGCCGCGCCGTCGGCTACGCCTTCGCCCGCCCGGCCCTCCTCGGCGGCACGGTCGCCCGGGCCATCGGCCTCGGCCTGCCCTCCCCCTCCCCCGGCCGCATCCGCGAGGCGGCCCGCACGGCCCTCGCCGACGACTTCGTCCGCCGTCTGCCGGACGGATACGACACCCACGTCGCCGACGCCCCGCACTCCGGCGGCGAGTCCCAGCGGCTGGGCCTGGCCCGGGCGTTCGCGCACCGGGGCCGGCTGCTGATCCTCGACGACGCCCTCTCCGGCCTCGACACGGTGACCGAACGCCGCATCACCGACGCCCTGCTCGGCGAGGGCCCCGGCAGCACCCGTCTGCTGGTCGCCCACCGCAGCGCGACGGCCGCCCGCGCCGACACGGTGGCCTGGCTCGACGCGGGACGGGTGCGGGCGGTGGGGCGCCACGAGGAACTGTGGCGGATCCCGGAGTACCGGGCGGTGTTCGCGGAGGCGGAGGACCCTGCCGTGGCGCAGGCGCATCCCAAGTCGGAGGCGGAGGACCGGGCCGTGGCGGGAACGGGAGCCGAAGCGAGGGCGGAGGCATGACGGACGGTACGGGCCCGGTGAAGGGGGCAGCCCCCAGCGGCGCACCGGACGGCACGGGCTCAGTCAAGCGAGCAGCCCCCGACAACACCCCGAACAGCACCAGCACAGTCAAGCAAGCAGCCCCCGACAACACCCCGAACAGCACCAGCACAGACAAGCAAGCAGCCCCCGACAACACCCCGGACAGCACCGGCACCGGACTCCGGGCGGCCCTGCCCGCCCGGGGCGTCCGCTTCCTGCTGGCCCGGCGGCGGGTCGTGCTGCGGCTCGCCGCCTGGTCCGTACTGGAGACCGGGCAGACGTTCCTCGTCGGATACGGCCCCGCCCGCGCCCTGGACGCGGGGTTCCTGCGCGGACGCCCGGACGTCGGTCTGGTCTGGCTGGCGGTGACCGGACTCGGCGTGCTGCTCGGCGCGTACGGCACCGCGGGGGTCTACGCCGCCGTCGCCGCGCTGGTCGAACCGCTCAGGGACCGGCTCGTGGAGCGGGTGGTCGCCCGGGGCGTGCGGACCGGCGACGCCGGGTCCCTGTCGCGCCTCACCCAGCAGGTGGAGATCGCCCGGGACACCTTCGCCGGACTGGTCATGGTCTCCCGCTCCTTCCTGTTCACCGCGGCCGGCGCCCTGGCCGGGCTGTTCGCGCTCGCCCCGCCCCTGCTCCTCGTCGTCGGACCGCCCCTGGCCGCGGGTGTGGCGCTGTTCGCGGCGACGCTGCGGCCCCTCGCCCGGCGGCAGGAGGCGTTCCTGGTCGCCGACGAGGCCCTGGCCGGTCACCTGGGCGCGGTCTGCCCGGGCCTGCGGGACATCACGGCGACGGGCGCTGAGGAGCAGATCGCCGCCGGCACCGGCGAGCGGGTCGAGGAGGAACTGCGCGCGGCCCGCGCCCTGGCCCGCTGGGGCGTCCTGCGCGTGGCGTCGCTGGCGGTCGGCGGGCAGGTGCCCCTCGTGCTGCTGCTGGCCACCGCCCCGTGGCTGCTGTCCCACGGCGTCACGACGGGCGCGCTCGTCGGGGCCCTCGCCTATGTCACGCAGTCCCTGCTGCCCGCCCTGCGCAACCTGGTCCACGGGCTGGGCACGAGCGGCTCGCGCCTGACGGTGGTGCTGCGCAGGCTGGCCCCTCCGCGGGACACCGGCACCCCCGCGCGGCGACCGGGCCCCCCGCCCGCACCCGGGGAGGCGCCTATGGCCCTCACCCTCTCCTGCGTGACCTTCGCCTACGGCGCCGCCGGCACGCCCGTCCTGGAGGACCTCGACCTCGCCCTGCCACCCGGCTCGCACCTGGCCGTCGTCGGTCCGAGCGGCGCCGGCAAGTCCACGCTCACCGCCCTCGTCGCCGGGCTCCTCGCACCGGACCGGGGCACGATCACGGTGGGGGGCCACCCCGTGCCGGGGCCGGAGGCCGCCGCCGGGCGGGTGCTCATCCCGCAGGAGGCGTACGTCTTCGGCGGCAGCCTGGCCGAGAACCTCGCCTATCTGCGTCCGGACCCGGTGCCCGAGGAGGAGATGCGCGCCGCCGCCGAGGCGGTCGGGCTCGCCCCGCTGGCCGCTCGGCTCGGCGGGCTGGGCGCCCGGGTCGACCCGGCGTCCCTGTCGGCCGGTGAGCGGCAGCTGATCGCGCTGACCCGGGCGTATCTGTCGCACGCCCCGCTCGCGCTGCTCGACGAGGCCACCTGCCATCTGGACCCGGGGACGGAGGAGCGGGCGGAACGGGCGTTCGCCGGGCGGCCGGGCGGGACGCTGGTGGTCGTCGCCCACCGCATCAGCTCGGCCCGCCGGGCCGGACAGGTGCTGGTGATGGACGGCCGGGGCACGGTCCGCGGCAGCCACGAGGTGCTCGTGCGGTCCTCCGCGCTCTACCGGGATCTGGTGGGCGGCTGGGCGGCCGGCCCGTCCGGGCGGTGGTCAGAGCCAGCCCTGGCCCTGCGAGATGCGGATCGCGTCGACGCGGTTGCGGGCCCCGGTCTTGCGGGTGATGGCCGCCATGTAGTTGCGCACCGTCCCGTGGGACAGGTGCAGGCTGCCGGCGATCTCCGCGATGGAGGCGCCCTCGGCGGCGAGGGATAACACGCTCAGTTCCCTGCGGGTCAGCGGCATCTCGGCCGCCTTGAGGAATCCGAAACCGAGGGAGTCGTTGACGAAACGTTCCCCTTCGGCGACCCGGCGTATGCCGCGCAGCAGGTTCTGCGGCGAGCCCTCCTTGTCCACGTATCCGAGGGCTCCCGCCTCCACGGCCCGTTTCAGCAGTCCGGGCCGGTTGGCGGTGGCGAGCACGAGCAGGCGGGTGCGCAGGGCAGAACCCGTCCGGCACAGCTCGCCCAGCGGCGGGACGCCGTAGGAGTCGGCGCTCTCCAGGTCCGCCGCGCACACGTCCGGCCGGACCGAACGGACCAGACCGGGCGCGCCGTGCCACGACGCGTCGTGCACCGCCAGATCGGGCTCCGTGCGCAGCCACTGCGCCAGTACCGACCGCACCAGTAACTCGTCGTGCACCAGAAGGACCCGGATCACTGCCACCCCCACGGCTCGAAGTACGCCCCAGTCGTCCTGCTGAGCGCGTGCCCATTGTTCGTGATCGTGACCCTGCGTGGGCACGGAGAACCGGCCATCGGGGTGCGCGGGGGCGCACAGGTGGCGCCCGGGCACCTGGCCGCGCTCCCACTGTGGAGGCATGGGAGTGGGTCGCCGGGGTACGTCGGCGCATCCTCTGCGTGCCGGGCCGGTGTGACCGACGGTAATAGCGGAATTTTCCCGTCCGCTCCTGGTGCGCGTCCGGCCGTCAAGGGGGAGATTTGTTCTGGACCCGGTCGCGCGGCCGTGCGAGGAGGTGGTCGGCGTGTCCGACGGGCAGTCGTCCGCGCAGACGCCGGTGGCCGCCAGGACTCCGGTCGGCCGTCCGGTGCTGTCCCTGGCACTGGCCTCGCTGATGGACGAGGTGCACGGCCATTCGGGCGCGGTGTACCTGCTGGCCCCCGACCGGCCCGTACTGGAGATGGCGGTGATGGCCGGGCTGCCCCGGACGTTCGCGGCGCCCTGGGAGCGGGTCGCGCTGAGCGCGCCGATCCCGGTCGCCGAGGCGGCGCGCGAGCGGCGGCTTGTGTGGGTCGGCGGGGAGGAGGAGATGGCCCGCCGCTATCCCCGCATCGCCGTGGTGCTGCCCTACCCGTTCGCCCTGGCCGCGGTGCCGATCGCCACCGAGTCCACGGTCTACGGCGCCGTCTTCGTGACCTGGCCCGGCTCGCATCCCCCCGAACTGTCCGGCCACGAGCGCGAGCATCTGACGGCCGCCTGCGGCCGGCTGGCCGTCCGGCTGCACCGGGCCGCCGAGCTGAGCATCCCGCAGCACCCCGAGACCGACCTGGTGGCCGCGCCCCTGGCCGGCGGCATGGCGGCCACGCTCGGCGCGGTCGAGGCGGCCCGCATGGTGAGCCGCCTGCCCTACGGGCTGGTGTCGCTGGATCTGCACGGACGGATCGGCTTCGTCAACGCGGCGGCGGCCGAGCTGCTGAACGTCCCGGTCAGCCGCCTCCTCGGCACCCAGCTGTGGGCGTCGGTGCCCTGGCTGAACGACCCCGTGTACGAGGACCGTTACCGGGCCGCGCTGCTGAGCCAGCACTCCACCTCGTTCGTGGCGCTGCGCCCGCCCGGCGCGTGGCTGTCCTTCCGGCTGTACCCGAGCACGACGGGTCTGAGCGTGCGCATCACCCGCTCCCGCGCCGTGTCGGAGATGAACCGGGCCGCACCGCCGCCCCCCGGGGCGCCGTCCCGGCTGGTCACGATCTCCCAGGTGCTGAACCTGGCCGGAGCGCTCACCGAGGCGGTCGGGGTCCAGGACGTGGTGCAGCTGGTGGCGGACGAGATCGCCCCGGCCTTGGGAAGCGAGGCACTGGTGGTGCTGGGTTCGCGCGCCAACCGGCTGCGGGTGCTCGGGCACCGCGGGTACCGGGACACCTGCGTGATGGAGCGGTTCGAGGGGCTGCCGCTGACCGAGCCGACCCCCGGCACGCAGGTACTGCGCACGGGCGTGCCCGCGTTCTTCGAGTCACGGGAGCAGCTGGAGCGGCTCTACCCGCCGCGCACGGACTCCGCCGACGGATTCGCGGCCTGGGCGTATCTGCCGCTGATCGCCCAGGGACGGCCGGTGGGGACCTGTGTGCTCGCCTACGCCGAACCGCACCCCTTCCCGACGGAGGAGCGGGCGATCATGACCAGCCTGGCCGGTTTGATCGCCCAGGCGCTGGAACGTGCGCTGCTCTACGACGCCAAGCACCGGCTCGCGCACGGCCTGCAGGAGGCGCTGCTGCCGCACTCGCTGCCCTCGCTGCCGGGCATCGAGGCGACCGGCCGCTATGTGCCGGCCACTCAGGGCATGGACATCGGCGGCGACTTCTACGACCTGGTGGGCACCACGCAGGGGACGGCGGCTGCCGTGATCGGGGACGTGCAGGGCCACAACGTCACCGCGGCCGGGCTGATGGGGCAGGTCCGCACCGCGGTCCGGGCGTACACGACCGTGGGGCAGGCGCCGGAGGAGGTCATGCGCAGCACCAACCGGCTGCTGCTCGACCTGGGAGCCGAGCTGTTCGCCAGCTGCCTGTACCTGCGGCTCGATCCGGTGCACGGGCGGGCCGTGATGTCCCGGGCCGGTCATCCGCCGCCGCTGCTGAGGCGCCCCGACGGGCGGGTGCGGGTCCTCGACCTGGCCGGCGGGCCGCTGCTGGGCATCGACACCTCGGCGGTGTACCCGACGACGGAGGTCGGCCTCCCGCCCGGTTCGCTGCTCGTCCTCTACACCGACGGTCTGGTCGAGTCCCCCGGCACGGACTTCGAGGAGTCCCTCGCCCAGCTGTGCCTGCGCCTGGGCGAGGCCGGTGACCGGCCGCTGGAGGAACTCGCCGACGGTCTCGTCCGCCGTCGGCCGTACCGCGTCGACGGCGAGGAACGACTCGACGACATCGCCCTGCTGCTGATCAGGGCACTCGGATAGGGCGGGTCCCGGCCGTCCGGAGGGCGGGAATGCGCCGGACGGGCGGAGAGGCGACCGGTCCTCCCCTGCGCAAGGCCGGCCCGCTCCCGGCAGGAAGGGGGCGGGAGCGGGCCGGCGTCGTCGGGCCGACCGCCGACGTGTGGGGGGTCAGCGCGACTCGGTCAGCTCCGAGTGGTCCTGCGCGCCCTGACCCGCGTCCTGACCGGCACCGGCGCCCGCTTCCTCGCCTCCGGCCTGCTCCTGACCGGCACCCGCGCCGGCCTCCCCACCGGCACCGGCACCCTGGCCGTTGCCCACGCCCTGACTGTTTCCGGCGCCTTGACCGTTACCCACGCCCTGACCGTTTCCGGCGCCTTGGCCGTTTCCGGCGCCTTGGCCGTTGCCGGGGGCCTCCTCGCCCGCACCGGCGCCGCCGCCCACGGCACCGCCGTCACCGAGCGTGGCTCCGACGGCTTCCAGGGCGGTGGTGACCGGCTGGAAGAACGTCTCGCCGCCGGCGGTGCAGTCGCCGCTGCCGCCGGAGGTCAGGCCGATCGCAAGACCGTCCTGGGTGAACAGCGAGCCGCCGCTGTCGCCGGGCTCGGCGCAGACGTCGGTCTGGATGAGACCGGTGACCGTGCCCTCCGGGTAGTTCACCGTGGCGTCGAGGCCCAGCACCTGGCCGTCGTCAAGGCCGGTGGTGCTGCCCATGCGGAAGACCTGCTGACCGACGGTCGCCTCGCCGGCCTGGGTGATCTGGACCGTCTGGCCGCCGGTGTTGACCTCGCTGGGCGCCTGGGTCGCGGGGTCGTCGTACTTCACGAGTGCGAAGTCGCCGTTGCCGGGGAAGGTCGACCGGTCGACGGTGGCGATCGGCTGTCCCCCCTGGGTGTCCGACCACTCGTTGCCGCCGAGGGTGCAGTGGCCGGCCGTCAGGAACGCCGGGGCGCCGTCGGCCGCCGTGACGTTGAAGCCGAGGGAGCAGCGCGAGCCGCCCGCGAAGATGGCGTCGCCGCCGGAGACGAACGGCTTGAAGGTGCCGGAGGACTTCCTGAGGGTGGCCATGCCGGAGCCGAGGCTCCTGACGGTGGATTCCAGTGTGTCCCACTTGGCGCCGGTCACCGTGCTGTCGGCGGTCACCAGGAGCTTGTTGGTGCGCGGGTCGATCGACCACGAGGTGCCGGCGATGGTCGCCTCGGACTTCAGCGTGGAGGCCCCGTCCTGGAGCTCGGACCAGCTGTTGTCGACCTCGCGCACTTTCGCGCCGGCCGCCTTCGCCTGCACGATCACCTTGTTGTTGTCGCCGGGTACGACGTTGACGACGAGCTGCTTGTTGCCGCTGTCGTAGTAGGAGCCGCCGAACGACTCACCGAGGAGCCCGGAGAGCTGCGAGGCGAGATCCGACGCGTCGCCCGCCTTGAGGGTCTTCGGCGCTGCCGCCGTGTCGTCGGACGAACCGTCCTGCGACGCGTTGGCGTTGGGGAGCAGGATCGCGGCCGCGCCGAGCGCCACCACACCGCCCGCCGCTATCGCGGCCTTGCGCTTCGGAATTCGCTTGTGACTCAAACTTCTCTCCTCCTGGAGACGGAGTGTGTGCCGCCGTTCGGCAGCTTCTGGGGGGCGCCTGGATGGCTGTTGGTACGCACGGGTGGCGTGGGGCGTTCAATTCCGTTTGCACGTGATCCCGTCGCGCGGCGCAACCGGCCAACTCCCCCTGCCCGCATACCGAGAGCGCGGCCCGCGGCGGCCCTGGTCACAGCACGGGACGCGAGGACGCAGCGGGACGGGGACGTAGGGGCCCATGGCCGGATGACGGCCCTTCAGCACCCGGGGGCCCTCATCGGCGACTGAAAGCGAACGCTCCGTATGCGAGCGAAAACGATCTGTTGCGAACGGCGAGTCGAATCCCGGCTTCAGTGAATCTGCACATCGGATACCCAAGGCGGTCACCGGAAGAAGAGTTGCCCGCGCCCCGGTCGCGCCGGTCACGTCTTTGATGCGGGATGCCGGATTCGATGCCGGGACTGGCAAGGGCCCGCATGCGCCGATGCCGTGGCGCATGTGAAGAACTCGCCGCCAAGCCGTGCACAGGCCTGCACGGATCGGTACCGCTGCGGCGCAAGTTGCCTGGTGAGACGGGTGGTTGATTGGAATCGCCCGTCCGCGGCGTGCTTTGATCCATCGCACCGCGGGGGCCGCCCCAGGGCATGTGGAGACGCATGCCCGGCACTCGTGGCGCGGCCGTCATCTGTCCCCAGAGGGGGCCGCTCCCCCCTTGTGAGATATCCATGCGAAGGGAAGTTCCATCATGAACTCCACCCCCCGGGTCGAGACCGCCGAGATCGCCGACGCCGAGCTCGACGCCGTCTCCGGTGGTCTGGCCGTGAACGCCGTGAACACCGTCACCGACACGGTGGACGGCATCGCTCCGGTTTCCGGCCTGGCGAACACCGCCGTCGGCACCGTCGAGGGTGTCACCGGCCTGAACACGGCCCCGGTCACTCACCTGGTCGCCGGTCTCTGATCCGGCCCTGTCGCCGTTGACTCCCGGAGCCGCAGCCGGCGGTTCCGGGATCTTCGGGTGCCATGACCCCCTCCGCCACGGCGACACCCTCCGCCACGGCGTCACGAACCTCTTCTACGGGTGAGGGAAGTTCCTTGCAGTTCCGCCAACAGGCCCTCGCCAAGCTCCAGTCACCGGAGGAGCTCGACCTCCCGGTGCGTTTCGCCCGCCCGCAGGGCTGGCTCGTGCTCTCCGTGACGGTGGTCGCGATGGCGGCCGCCTCGGTGTGGGCGGTGACCGGCTCGGTGGCCTCCACCGTCAGCGCACCGGCCGTCCTCACGCACGGGCAGGGCAGTTACGTCCTGCAGAGCCCCGTCGCGGGCCAGGTCACGGCGGTCCTCGCCGAGCAGGGCCGGCGGCTGCCCGCGAACTCCCCCGTGCTCAAGGTCCGTACCCCCGAGGGCGAGACCGTCGTGCGCACCCTCGACGCGGGCCGGGTCTCCGCGCTCGCCGCGACCGTCGGGCAGATCATCCGGACCGGCGCGAACGTCGCCGCCGTGGAGAAGGTCGCCCGCGCCCGGGATCCGCTGTACGCGACGGTGTACGTCCCCGCGGAGAACGCCGCCTCGATCCCGGACGGCGCACCCGTCGACCTGACCGTGCAGTCCGTGCCGACCCAGGAGTACGGCGTGCTGCGCGGCCATGTGAAGTCGGTGGACCGCTCGGCCCAGTCGCCCCAGCAGATCGGCGCGTTCCTCGGGGACAGCCAGCTGGGCGAGCAGTTCACGCGGAAGGGCAGGCCGGTGGCCGTGACGGTCCGGCTGGACAAGTCGTCCGCCACGAGGAGCGGTTACCGGTGGTCGTCGGCCGACGGACCGCCGTTCGAACTGTCTTCCATGACCCTGGCCTCCGGGTCGATCCGGCTGGCCGACCAGCGTCCCGTCGACTGGCTGCTGCCATGAGCGCCACCGCACCGGGGACCCGGGGCAGGCGCCGCGCCGCGCCGCCGAAGCGCAAGGTGCCCACGGCGAGGGCGAAGACCGTCCGTACACCCACCGTGCTGCAGATGGAGGCCGTCGAGTGCGGCGCCGCCTCGCTGGCGATGGTGCTCGGCCACTACGGCAGGCACGTCCCGCTGGAGGAGCTGCGCATCGCCTGCGGTGTCTCCCGCGACGGCTCACGTGCCAGCAACCTCCTGAAAGCGGCCCGCAGTTACGGCCTGACCGCCAAGGGCATGCAGATGGACCTGGCGGCCCTCGCGGAGGTGACGTCGCCGGCCATCCTGTTCTGGGAGTTCAACCACTACGTCGTCTACGACGGCATGGGCCGCCGCTTCGGCCGCCGCGGCGTCTACATCAACGACCCCGGCAAGGGACGCCGTTTCGTCTCCATGGAGGACTTCGACGGCAGCTTCACCGGTGTCGTGCTGGTGATGGAGCCCGGCGAGGACTTCACCCGGGGCGGCCGCAAGCCCGGTGTGCTGGGCGCGATGCCCGCCCGGCTGCGCGGCACCGCGGGCACCATGCCGGCCGCCGTCCTGGCGAGTCTGCTGCTGGTGGCGGTCGGCGCGGCGGTGCCCGCGCTCAGCCGCACCTACATCGACGAGTTCCTGATCGGCAACCGGACCTCGCTGCTGGGCGTGCTGTTCGCGTCGATGGCGGCGTGCGTGCTGCTGACCGTGCTCCTGACCTGGCTGCAGCAGGCCAACCTGCTGCACGGGCGGATCATCTCCTCCACTCTGTCCAGCGCCCGCTTCCTGCGGCATCTGCTGCGGTTGCCCGTCACGTTCTTCTCCCAGCGCAACCCGGCCGACCTGGTGCAGCGGCTGCAGTCCAACGACGCCGTCGCCGAGACCCTCTCCCGCGACCTCGCGGCGGCGGGCGTGGACGCGGTCGTGGTCGTGCTGTACGCGGTGCTGCTGTACACCTACGACCCGCAACTGACGTTCGTCGGCATCGGCGTGGCCCTGCTGAACGTCGTCGCCATGCGGGTCGTCGTCCGGCTGCGGGCCACCCGCACGGCGAAGCTGCGCGCCGACACGGCCCGGCTCACCAACACCGCCTACACCGGCCTGCAGCTCATCGAGACGATGAAGGCGACCGGCGGCGAGGACGGCTACTTCCGCAAGTGGGCCGGGCAGCACGCCACCACCCTGGAGGAGCAGCAGCGGCTCGGTGTGCCGAGCGCCTGGCTGGGTGTGGTCGCGCCGACACTCGCCACCCTCAACAGCGCGCTGATCCTGTGGATCGGCGGTATGCGCGCGGTCGAGGGGCACATCTCGGTGGGTCTGCTGGTGGCCTTCCAGGCCCTGGTCACCCGTTTCACGGCCCCGTTGACCCGGCTGAACGGCGTCGCGGGCCGCATCCAGGACTTCGCGGCCGACGTGGCCCGGCTGAAGGACGTGGAGAACTTCAAGGCGGACCCGCTCTACGGCCGCCCCGGCGCCGGCGAGTCCACGCGCCGCCTGCAGGGCCACGTGGAGCTGGAGAACATCACGTTCGGCTACAGCCCGCTCGACAAGCCCCTGCTCTCCGGCTTCGACCTGACGGTCGGCCCGGGGCAGCAGGTCGCGCTGGTCGGCGGCTCGGGCAGCGGCAAGTCGACGGTGTCGCGGCTGATCTCCGGCCTGTACGCGCCCTGGGAGGGCGTGATCCGCGTCGACGGGCAGCGCATCGAGGACATCCCGCGCGGGGCGCTGGCAGCCTCCGTCTCCTTCGTCGACCAGGACGTGTTCCTCTTCGAGGGCACGGTCCGCGACAACGTGGCGCTGTGGGACCCGTCCGTCCCGGACGACGCCGTGGAGGACGCGCTGCGCGACGCGGCCCTGTACGACGTGATCACGCGCCGTCCGGGCGGCATCCACAGCCGGGTCGAGCAGGACGGCCGCAACTTCTCCGGCGGGCAGCGCCAGCGCCTGGAGATCGCGCGGGCACTGGTGCGCCGGCCGAGCATCCTGGTGCTCGACGAGGTGACCAGCGCGCTGGACGCGGAGACCGAGCTGGTCGTGATGGACAACCTGCGCCGGCGCGGCTGCGCCTGCGTGGTGATCGCGCACCGGCTCAGCACCGTGCGCGACAGCGACGAGATCGTCGTCCTGCAGCACGGCACGGTCGTCGAGCGGGGACGGCACGAGGACCTGGTGGCGCGCGGCGGCGCCTACGCTGCACTGGTCAGGGAGCGGTGAGATGACGGCCGTTCACGAAGGACACGGCGACCTGGTGCTCGGCGCCTTCGGGCAGCTGGGCTCGCGCATCGACTGCGCCGGGTTCAACCGCCTGGACCTGGAGGGTCCGCAGGTGCTGTGGCTGGTGGCGTCGGGGGCGGTCGACCTGTTCGCGGTCGACGCCGGCCGGCAGGGCCACTGGCACCACCTGGGCCGCCTGGAGGCGGGCTCGCTGGTGCTCGGCCCGGTGGCGGGAGCGCAGCACACCCTGGTGGCCCGCCCACTGCGCGACTGCGTGGTGCACCGCATCGGCGTGCGCGAGCTGTACCAGCCCGCCGACTCGGCCACCTGGTCCTACGACCAGTACGGCAATCCCCAGTACGTGCCCCCGGCGACGAGCCCCCTGGAGTACGCGCTCGCCCTGGGCGTGGGCCGCAGCCTGTCCATCCTCTTCCAGGCGCCGATGGCCACCGAGCGGGCCGCGGCGCCCACGGACGACGACGTGTTCTGGATGCAGGTGCCGCCGGGCAGCGTGCAGTACGGCTCGCTGTACGGCGCCGAGGCCGCGGCCGACCTGCTGATGGACCCGGCACTGTGGCAGTCCGTGGTCGACCAGCAGTACCGGCTGCTGACCACGCTCGACCGCTGGATCGAGCAGCTGGAGCGCACCCACGAGACGCGCACGGCCGAGGGCATCAAGGCCGGCGAGGCGGTGCGCGCCCAGGCCGACCGGACCCTGCTCGCCTCGATCGGCACGCGGTCCTCCAAGCGCGCCACCGCGGCCGACGCCGACGCCACGTACGAGGCGTGCAGGCTGGTGGGGCAGGTGGCCGGCATCAGCCTCACCGAGCCCACCCAGAAGGGCACCGGCGGCGACCGCCTCGACCCGGTCGAGCAGATCGCCCTGGCCTCGCGCGTCCGCACCCGGGCCGTACGGCTGGACGGCCGCTGGTGGCGGGACGACGTGGGGCCGCTGGTCGGTCACCGGGCCCTGTCGGGTGCGCCGGTGGCGCTGCTGTGGCGGCGCGGCGGCTATGTCGCGGTCCACCCCTCCACCGGGCGGGAGACGCCGGTCGAGAAGGCCAACGCCGACGAGTTCGAACCGCGCGCGGTGATGTTCTACCGTCCGCTGCCCGAGCGGGGGCTGAGCCCGCTGAGGCTGCTGCGGTTCTGCGTGCGGGGCATGCGCGGCGACCTCACGGGCCTGCTGCTCAGCGGTCTGGTCACGGTGGCGATCGGCGCGCTGGTGCCGATCGCCACCGGCAAGGTGCTCGGCGAGTTCGTGCCGAAGGCGCAGACGGACCTGATCGTGCAGGTGTGTCTGGCGGTGATGCTCAGCAGTGGGGTGGCGGCGGCCTTCATGCTGCTGCAGAACCTGACGATCCTGCGGCTGGAGGGCCGGATCGAGGCCACGTTGCAGCCCGCCGTGTGGGACCGGCTGCTGCGGCTGCCGACGAAGTTCTTCACCGAGCGCTCCACCGGCGAGCTGGCCAGCGCGGCCATGGGCATCAGCGCGATCCGCCGGCTGCTGGCGGGGGTCGGCCCGACGGTCGCCCAGTCGGTGACGGTCGGGGCGATGAACCTGGGTCTGCTGCTGTGGTTCAGCGTGCCGATGGCGATGGCCGCGATCGCCATGCTCGTCGTCATCGCGGGGGTGTTCCTGGGGCTCGGGCTGTGGCAGGTGCGCTGGCAGCGGCGGCTGGTGGTGCTCTCCAACAAGCTGAACAACCAGGCCTTCCAGACGCTGCGCGGCCTGCCGAAGCTGCGGGTGGCGGCCGCCGAGAACTACGCCTACGCCGCGTGGGCCTCGGAGTTCGCGCGCAGCCGGGAGCTCCAGCAGAAGGTGGGGCGCATCAAGAACATCACCTCGGTACTGGGCGCGGTGTACCTGCCGCTGTGCACGCTGCTGATGTTCATGCTGCTGGCCGGTCCGGCCCGGGGCACGATGTCGGCGGCGGCGTTCCTCACCTTCAACACCTCGGTGACGATGCTGCTGACCTCCGTCACCCAGCTGACGGGCGCGTTCGTCTCGGCCGTGGCGGCGCTGCCGCTGTTCGAGGAGATCAGGCCGGTGCTGGACGCGACGCCCGAGGTGCGTGCGGCGAGCACCCGGCTGGGTCCGCTGACCGGGGCGATCGAGGCGCGGCGGGTGTCCTTCCGCTACGCGGACGACGGTCCGCTGGTCCTGGACGACGTGTCGTTCGAGGTGCGGCCGGGCGAGTTCGTCGCCATCGTCGGCCCGAGCGGCTGCGGCAAGTCGACGCTGCTGCGCCTGCTGATCGGCTTCGACCGGCCGGTGTCGGGCAGCGTGCTGTACGACGGCCAGGACCTGGCGGCACTCGACCAGTCGGCGGTGCGCCGCCAGTGCGGGGTGGTGCTGCAGCACGCGCAGCCGTTCACCGGCTCGATCCTGGACGTCATCTGCGGCACCGAGCCGTACACGCCGGAGGAGGCGATGGCGGCCGCGGAGATGGCCGGGCTCGCCGAGGACATCAAGCGGATGCCGATGGGCCTGCACACCATCGTCTCGGGCAGCGGGGCCGTCTCCGGGGGCCAGCGCCAGCGGCTGATGATCGCGCAGGCGCTGATCCGCCGGCCGCGCGTCCTCTTCTTCGACGAGGCCACCAGCGCCCTCGACAACGAGACGCAGCGCACGGTCATCGAGAGCACCAAGGCCCTCAACGCCACCCGCGTCGTCATCGCGCACCGGCTGTCGACCGTGATGGACGCCGACCGGGTCGTGGTGATGGAGGACGGCAAGGTCATCCAGCAGGGGCCGCCCGCGCAGCTGCTCGCAGACACCGGCGGGCGGCTGCACGAACTGGTGCGGCGCCAGATGGCCTGACCGCTCAGTCCCGCCCGGGCACCGGGGCGCCGGAGGGGACCCCGGCGGCGACGTAGGCGTCGTAGAGGTCCGGCCAGGGTGCGTCGGCCCCGGCGTGCGGGCCGGCGGACCGCTCGCCGCGCGCCCGGGCGTCCAGCGCGACCAGGCACACCTCCCAGCCCGCGCTGTTGCGGGCGGCGGTGTTCTCGGTGGCCAGGACGTTGGTGAGGGTGAAGCGGGTACGCCGGCCCTCGGTCTCCTCCAGGTCGAAGTGCACCTCGTCCCCGCCCCACTCGAACGACAGGTGCCGCGGCGGGTGGACGGCGAGGACGCGCCCCGTGGAGTCCTCCAGGTGCGGGTCGCCGCTGAACGTGACCGTGCCGCCGGGGCGCAGCTCGATCTCGGCGTGGGACGGGAACCAGTGCCGCAGTTCGCCGGCGTCGGTGACGAACCGCCAGACGCGCTCGACGGGGTGGTCGTAGAGGCGGCTGAAGCGGACGGCGGGGCGGCCGTCGTCCAGGGTCAGGTAGGTGCCGGTGGGTTCGGCGGCCATGGGGATCAGCCCTTCGGTGCGGGGGGTGTCTCGGGGAGGTCCGACGTCTCGTCGAGGCGGCGGCCCAGCGCGTCGAGGCTCTCGTTCCAGAGCTCGCGGTAGGGGGCGAGCCAGGCGTCGAGGGCGGCGATCGGGGCGGGGTCGAGGGCGTGGACGCGGCGCTGCGCGTCCTGCCGTACCCGGACCAGGCCTGCCTCGCGCAGCACTTTCAGATGCTTGGAGGTGCTCGGCTGGCTCAGCCCGCACGCCTCGACGATCTCGCCGACGGACCGGGGCCGCTCCAGGAGCAGCGCGAGGATGGCCCGCCGGTGGGGGTCGGCGAGCGCGGTCCAGAGGGCGGGGTCGGACATGCGTCCAATATGCCCCAGCGGTTATATTCCGGTCAAGACATACAAGCCCGTACAGCGGGCTTCCTTACGCGGGACGTCCACTGCGGTGCGACGGCCGCGGTGCCGGCCGATGGCGCGTCTTCGCCGTAGACGGCGCACCGGACCGTTGCTCCCGGGCCGAACTGGGTACCCACCGCAGCATGCGAATCAGCGTGGTGGACGTGGGATCGAACACGGTCAGGCTCGTGGTCGCGGACGCTGCGGACGGGGTACCGCTCCCCGTGCACACCGCCAAGTGGCGCCTCAGGCTGTCCGAGCAGGTCCCACCGGGGGGAGCCGTTCCCGAGCTAGCCGTCGAGCAACTGGTGCACGCGGTCGCGGAGGCCGGCAGGACCGCGGCCCGGTGGGGTGCGGCCGGACCGCCGGCGTTCGCGACCGCGGTGGTGCGCAACGCGCCGAACCACCAGGAGGTACTGCACGCCGTCCGCACCCGTACGGGCGTGGACCTGTGCACCCTGCCGGGCGAGGTGGAGGCCGAGCTGACCTTCCTCGGGGCGCGCCGCTGGATGGGCTGGCGGTCGGGGCCGCTCGCCCTGCTCGACATCGGCGGGGGCACGCTCGACGTCGCCTTCGGACGCGGCCGGCTGCCCGATTTCGTGGCCTCCCTGCCGCTGGGTGCGCGGCGGCTCACCCACGAGTTCTTCGAGGACGCGGACCCTCCGTCACCCGAGCAGCTGCGGGCGCTGCGGCGCAAGGTCCGCCACCAGCTGCGGGACGTCGCGGGCCGGATCCGCTGGGAGGGACCGCGCACCGCGGTCGCCACCTCCCGCACCTTCCAGCAACTGGGCCGCCTGTGCGGCGCGGCGCCCGGACGCCGCGGCCCGTTCGTGGACCGCGAGATGCGACGCGCGGACCTGCGCGAGGCGATCACGCGACTGGCCGCCCTGCCCGCCGCGGAGCGCGCGCGCCTGCCCGGCATCTCCGCGCCACGGGCCGCCCAGAGCCTGGCCGGCGCGGTGGTCGGGCACACCGCGATGAAGCTGACCGGCATCAAGTCGCTGACCGTCTGCCCCTGGGCGATCCGCGAGGGCGTACTGCTGCGCCACATCGAGGACGGCCCGTCCTGGTGGGCGGAGATGACCCGCCGCAGCGGGGACGCGGGCACTCCCGGACCCGTACCGCTGCGCATTGCGACCGCCGGCAGCTGACCGGCGCGGCATCCGCATCACGGCCCTGCGAAGAGCATGCGGCAAGCCCACGGAAGAGCACACAGAAAGGAGCCCCCGTGTCCCACGACAGGAAGCACGCCCGGGACGAGGAGACCGACAACGGCAAGCGGCCCGAGACGGCGCTCGAGGAGGTCTTCCGCGAGGTCGAGGACGCCGAGACCCGCGTCCCCGACGCCGCCGAGCGGCGCCACCGGGGCGAGGCCGGGGAGGCCGTCACCCCGAACACCCGCGCGCAGGAAGAGTCCCGAGGGGACTGACCCGCACCGGGCGGGCCCGGGCCACTGCGACGGCGGCCCCGGTGGACGCCCCGGCAGGGCCCAGGTGAACCCGGTCGGCTCCGGCACCCGACGCCATCCGCACGCTGATTCAGGACGGGGAACTCAGCCCGCGCCGGGCGGGTTGACCACCACGGCCTCGCCCGGCCGCTCGCACCCGTCGGCCACGTCCGGCGTCCGGCGTCCCGCGTGCGGCGTCCGGAAGGCCGGGCCCCGGACCGGGCCCCTGGTTGCGGTACGCCCGTGCCTGGCCGGGGATCGTGCAGCCGGTGCCGTGGAGGGCTCCCGAGCTCCCGTCGCCCCGCCTCCCCTTCGCAGCTGCCGGACGCCCACCCGGGCGAGGGCCTCGGTGTGGGGTGTGCGAGGTGACCGGCGCCTTCTTCCGGGTTCGGTCGCCGCGAGTGCCTTCACGGCGGGCCGGAGCACCCCTCGTGGCCGGGCCCACGCGGGTGGGTGACGCCGCAGCCCCGGCGGGTACCCGGCGGGGCATGGAGCACGAAGAACCACGACTTCCCACCGCCCGGGGCCCGCTGAGCAGGGGCATCGAGGCGCATCTGCGGGGCGCGGGCCGACTGCCCCGGCTGGAGGACGTCGCCCGGGCCGCGGTGTACGGCGAGGACCTGCAGCTCGCCCTGTACCTGTGCTACGAGCTGCACTACCGCGGTTTCGCCGGCGTGCCCCCGGAGCACGAGTGGGACCCGGACCTGCTGCGCGTCCGGGCGGCCATGGAGCACCGCTTCCTGTCCGCCCTGCGTACCGACGCCCCGGTCCACGACAGCGTGGACGAGGCGCTGGCCGCCCTCCTGGTCGAACCCGTCGAGGGCACGGGCGTCAGCCATTTCCTGCGCGACGAGGGCGAGCTGTGGCATCTGCGCGAGTACGCCGCGCAGCGTTCCCTGTACCACCTCAAGGAGGCGGACCCGCACGCCTGGGTGCTGCCCCGGTTGTGGGGCCGGGCGAAGGCGGGGATGGCGGCGGTCGAGTTCGACGAGTGGGGCGGGGGCCGCGCCGACCGTGTCCACGCCCGCCTGTTCGCCGGCCTGATGACGGACCTCGGCCTGGACACCGCCTACGGCCGCTACCTCGACGCGGCGTGCGCGGAGGCGCTGGTCACGGTGAACCTCATGTCACTGTTCGGCCTGCACCGGGCGCTCCGAGGCGCCCTGGTCGGGCACTTCGCGACGGTCGAGATCACCTCGTCGCCGGGTTCGCGCCGGCTCGCCGAGGCGATGCGCCGCACCGGTGCGGGGACCGCCGCCGAGCACTTCTACGACGAGCACGTCGAGGCCGACGCGGTGCACGAGCAGGTCGTGCGGCACGACGTCATCGGCGGCCTGCTGGAGCAGGAGCCGCATCTCGCCTCCGACGTGGCCTTCGGCATCGACGCCACCGAGTTCGTGGAGGAGCGCTTCGGGGCCCGGCTGCTCGCCGACTGGCGCGCGTCACGTTCGTCGCTGCGTGCACCGCTTGCTCAGGAAATCACCTATATCTCCTGAGCACCGGGGTACTCGGCGTCCGTGACTGCACTGGTACCCCCGGGCGTGTACGCCCCTCAGGAAGACACCGAGCTGCTGGCCGGTGCCCTGGCCGACGAAACGCTCCCGTCGGGCGCGAGGGTTCTCGACGTGGGCACCGGGACCGGCGCCCTGGCCCTGGAGGCCGCGCGCAGGGGCGCACGGGTGACCGCCGTGGACGTCTCCTGGAGCGCGGTGTGGGCCGCGCGGCTCAATGCCCGGCTCGCCGGGCTCCAGGTCCGTATCCGGCACGGCAACCTCTTCGAGCCCGTGCATCAGGAGACCTTCGACCTCATCCTCGCGAACCCGCCGTACGTGCCGACGCCGGACGGTCACCGTGTGCCGCGCGGCGCGGCCCGGGCCTGGGACGCGGGCGGTGACGGGCGGATGGTCGTGGACCGCATCTGCCGGGAGGCGCCCGCGCTGCTGCGTCCGGGCGGGGTGCTGCTGCTCGTGCAGTCGGCGCTCGCCGGCCCGGACCTGACCGTCGGGCGGCTGCGCACGGCGGGACTGAAGGCCGCGGTGACCCGGCGGCACCGGATCGCGCTCGGGCCGGTGCTGCGCGGCCGGGAGCGCTGGCTGCGGGAGCGGGGGCTGCTGTCCGCGGCCGACACGATGGAGGAGCTGGTGGTGGTCCGTGCCGAACTCCCCGTCTGAACGGAACTCACCGCCCGAACGGGACGTGGCGTCCGAGCGGCCCTCCCCCACCGCACGGTCCGGCGCCCCGCGCCGCGTGGCGATCCGGCGCAAGGGGCCGCTGCTCGTGGAGGGCCCGGTGGAGGTGGAGCTGGAGGACGGCTCCGTCGTCTCCTCCGACCGCTTCCGCGTCGCCCTGTGCACCTGCCGGCGCAGCCGGCGCTACCCCTGGTGCGACACGAGCCACCGGGACCGGGCGTAGCCCCGGCCGTTCGCCCTGGAAAGCCCAGGGGCCGGCGGGCGGCCCCACTCCGCCCGCCGGCCCCCTCGTACGAGATCGCCCCCCTGCCGTGACGGCGGCCCGGCTCCCCAGCCACGGCCCGCCGTGCCCCACGGTGCAGCGCGATCCCGGTCTCGGGAGGACTGTCCCTAGAAGGAGAAGACGCCCGTTCCGAAGGCGTTCTTCATGCAGTCGTTGGAGAACGTGCGCTCGTAGGAGACGCGCTGCCCCTGCCAGACACCGTCGACGGTGACGACCACGGGGGCGTACTGCTTGGTGCACATCAGGCCCTCGTGGGAGGTCAGGGCGCCGAAGTCGCCGTGGACGCCGCGCAGTTCCGCGCAGGCGGGCGCGGCGGCCGGGTGGGTGCCCGAGGGCCTCGGGGCGCAGGACAGGGTGACCGCGCGTTCCGGAGTCGTCGCGATCGCGCTCTCTCCGTGGCCCACCGTGAGGACGAGGACCGACGGGGCGTAGAGCGCGGTGGGGGCCTGGCCCGGCTCGGCGAGAGCGGCCCCGGAGAGGGGGCCGCAGACGGCGGTGGCCGTCAGTCCGAGAGTCGTGGCCCAGCGCACGGTGGTCCGCATGGTGTGCATCCTTCCGCTCGTTCTCTGGATCCGGTCGGTGCCCGGGACGGCGAGCGCGAGTCTGCCGAGTCCGCCGCCGAAACACACATCGAACCCACGGGTTTCAGTAACCTTGCGTATTGAATCAGTGGCGTGAAGTTACGGAATCGGCGGGCGGGAAGCCCGTAGCCGCACGGGCCGCGGGGGTACGAAACGGCCAGATGGCCGATTTCGATGCGCTCCTCAGTAGGCCTGAAACACTCCGATTCCGCCTTCGGGTGACCACTCTGCAACCGCTTGCGTTCATGGTCCGGCCGAGTAATCGTCACCACATGATTGCGAACGAGCAGCGAGAGCATGTGCGCGGCTGGTTCGCCGGCCGTCTTCCCGACGACCTCTTCGAGGAACCGACCGAGGTCACGGTCGACCGGGAGGAGATCACCGTGGCCGGCCGCATCCCCGCGCCCCGGCTGACCGAGGACGCCCCGGCCGCCGGGCGGGAGGCGGCCCTGGAGAGCCGGACGCTGAGCTCCGGGGGCGCTCGCGCGAGGAACGGATGGCCGTGGCCCGCGAGGCCGGGCACGGCTTTTGCCGGAAGGTGTCCTGGGGTGTGGAGTGCGGCGGCCGGCGCGCCCTCTTCACGCACCTGGCGGCGCCGGTCATGACGCGGCTGCGGCAGCCCGAGCGCCAGGTGCTCGACACCCTGATCGCGGGCGGCGTCGCCCGCAGCCGCAGCGAGGCGCTGGCCTGGTGCGTCCGTCTGGTGCGGCGTCACACCGACGACTGACCGTCGGAGTTGCGGGACTCCCTGGAGCACGTGCGGCGGCGGGCCCAGGTGCCGGACGCCGGACACGCCACCACGCCGGGCGGGGAGGGCGAGGACTGACACCGACATCGCGGCTGTCGGGGGGCGTTGGGGCTCCTGTCGCTGTCAGACCCCTCGGCTAGGTCCTCCGGCATGACCGACTTCGTACTGGTGGCGGGGACATGGCTCGGAGCGTGGGCGTGGGACGAGGTGGCCGCGGAGCTGCGCGGTGCCGGGCACGAGGCCCATCCGCTGACGCTGTCGGGCCTCGCCGACAAACGGGAGAGCAGGCCGTCCGGGCAGCAGGCGCACGTGCGGGACGTCGTCGACGAGGTGGAGCGCCTCGACCTGCGCGACGTGGTCCTGGTCGGGCACAGCTACGCGGGCGTCCCGGTCGGGCAGGCCGCCGGGCGGATCGGTGACCGGCTGGGGCGCGTGGTGTTCGTCGACGCCAACGTCCCGGTGGACGGGGAGTCGTTCCTGTCGGACTGGCCGAGCGACCACGTCCGCCGGGCCGTCGCCGACCACGACGGCTTCAACCGGGCGGCCCTGCAGCGCCGCCGGATCGTGCCGCGCATGCTGCGGGACGTGCACGAGCGGGACCTGTCGGTCGAGGTGCTGGGCCGTGCACTGCCCGCGCCCCTCGCGCTGGCCCCGGTCGGTGTGCTGTCGATCATGCACCCGGACGCCGAGCCGGCGGTGGCCCGGGCCGCGGCGGCGCAGGGCGTGCCGTACATCCTGTCCTCGGCTCCAGCAGGCCCATGGAGCAGGTCGCGGAGGCGATGGGCGACGCCGAGCGGTGGTTCCAGCTGTACTGGCCGAAGGACCCGGAGGTGGCCCGTAGTTTCCTGCAGCGGGCGAAGGCGTCCGGCTTCAGCGTGCTGGTCGTCACGCTGGACACGCCGCTGCTGTCCTGGCGGCCCCGCGATCTCGACCAGGCCTATCTGCCGTTCCTGCACGGCGTCGGCACGGCCAACTACTTCTCCGACCCGGCGTTCCGGGCGGGTCTGGCCAAGCCCGTGCACGAGGACCCGAACGTGGCGGTGATGCATTTCGTCGGGATGTTCTCCGACCCGGCCAAGTCCTGGCCGGACCTGGAGTTCCTGCGGGAGCACTGGTACGGGCCGATCGTCCTGAAGGGCGTGCTCCACCCGGACGACGCGCGGCTGGCCGCGGACGCCGGCATGGACGGCGTGGTCGTCTCCCACCACGACGGACGGCAGGTCGCCGGTTCCGTCGCGGCGGCCGACGCACTGCCGCGGGTGGCCGAAGCCGTCGGCGACCGGCTGACCGTCCTGTTCGACAGCGGCGTCCGCACCGGCGACGACGTCTTCAAGGCGCTCGCCCTGGGCGCCCGCGCCGTCCTGGTCGGCCGGCCCTACGTGTACGGCCTCGGCCTCGACGGACAGGCGGGCGTCGAGCACGTCGTCCGCTGCCTGCTGGCCGAACTCGACCTGACGCTGGCCCTGTCGGGGCACGCCACAGCGGGGGACGGTCACGGCGGGCGACCTGGTCGAGGACCCGGCCTGACGGCGGGGCTGCGCGGCCCCGCCGCGCGGCCCCGCCGAGGCCCGAGCCCTCCGCTCACTCCGACCGGCCGTCCGGCACGGTCACCCGCCGTGCCGCCGGGCTCCGGCGCTCCTCGATGGACAGGGACCCCGCCGCCGGTATGGGCTCCGCCCGCCAGCGCTGACCGCCGGAGCGGTCGCGGACCTTGACGACGACGTCGGCGTCCGGCTCGTCGTCGGCCGGGGCGAGGGCGAGCTGCTCGTCCCAGCGGGGCAGCAACTCGCCCCGCACGGTGAGGTCGTAGCGCACGTCGTCGCCCCGCTCGGCATCCTGCTCCGCGCAGGTACCGAGAATCACGACGCCGGCGTCCTTGTGCGAGTCCAGGCACAGCCCCGGATCGGCGACGCTGCGCAGCAACCCGTCCTTCTCGTACGTCCACTGCTGGGTCCACACCGTGGTGCACTCCGCCAGCTTCGTCCCCGAGCCCTCCTTCGGCAGGTCCCGGATGTCGAGGCACAGGTCGGTGCCGGTGTTGCGCAGCCGCGTCACGCCCGCGGCCGTGGGAAGCCCCGCGGTGCCGGGCGGCGACACCGAGGTGGCGCCGTCGCCGCCGGCGGCGCTGTTGGACCCGGCCGGGTCGGCCTCGCCGCCGTCGTAGGACGACGGGCTGATGATGAGGACGGTCGCCAGCACCCCTGCCGAAACGGCGCCGGCGCCCGTGAGGAGGGCGCGCGAGGACCGCAGCGGCTCCGGGACGCGCGGGACCCGGCGGACGGAGACGGGGATCCTGGACAGCAGCCGGGGCCGCCGTCCGGTGGCCCGCCGCCCGCCGGAGCGTCCGCCGGGGCGGGCGCCCTTCGGGCCATGCGGGGACCGGCCCCACCGGGAGTCGAGGTAGCGGCGGGCGCCCCAGCCGAGCACCGCCTCCGCGATCAGCGGACCGATCGACGTCTCGAAGTGACCGAGCTGCTCGGCCGCGTTCCGGCAGTAGCCGCATTCCCCCAGGTGCTCCTGGACGTCCGGCAGCAGGGCGCCGCCCCGGCGGATCGGGATGTCGAGCAGGCGGTTGTAGAACCGGCAGTCCTGGGTGGGCGCGAGTTCGCGATGGGCCCTCACACACCCTTCGCGGAATGCGTCACGCGCCTGTTCGAGTGCGGCCGGCGCCAGGTCGGTATCCATGCCCAGCAGACCGGCGGCGACGTTGATGGGGTCCGCCTCCACCTCGACGTGCCACAGCAAACAGCGTGCGGCGGAGGGAAGTACCTGGAATGCCCGCTCCGCGACGATGCGATTTTCCGGCGTCATGGATGTCGCGGCGCGCAGGCCGCGCCCTCCGGCCGGTTTCTGCAGAGCGGGCAGAACGGCCGATATTCGATCGTCGCCGGACCACTCCCGGATCGTGTCGCGCACGGTCACCAGAAGGGCAGGGCGCAGCGCGACGGCCGAGTCGCCGAAGGCGAGGCGGTTGAGCGTCCGGTGGAACGCCGTTCCCGTGACCATGGAGGCGACCTGCGCCGACGAGGCGAGGCAGATGACCGCGTAGTCGTGGACCGACTGCCAGTGCCGCGCCATGAGCAGCGCGACGGAATGGGCGGCGACCGAGCCCTCCGGGCTGCCTCTCAGCCGGGCGGCGAGGCTTTCGTCCGATTCCCCGGGGTCCCCGCCGGGCGGGGGAAACGGAGGACGAGAGGGGTGGGGGGTGGGCACTGAGATGGTTCCTTCCCAGGCATGTGACACAGAAGTCCTGTCGCCGAAAAGGGAGGCCCGGTGGGTGCGTACCTCTTTGGCGCGGCGCGGGAGGGGTGCGAATTCACCGGTGGTGAATCGGAGTCGGTCTGCACATCGCGTGCGACACCCGGCCATTCCCCCCGCACGCGCGGTCACTCTTGCACAACCGCCACACCAGCAACAAGGCGGACGGATGACATCCGCGCCATTGCCAGGAGGCCGGAAAGGCGAACGCACGTACGTGGACCGTTTCGGATTTCGACATGTCCAGGGGCCCCGTGCGCGTCGGGCGACCTCGGTGCGTGCGCCGCTCGTCCTCAGATCTGCCAGGAACGCAGCCGGTCCGCCGCCCCGTAGACGTCGGTCGTGCCGGACATCAGGTCCCGGGCGAGGTCGACCAGGGCGCCGTAGGGCGGATCCATGCCGACATCGCTGACGAACATGTACGCCACCGCGGTCGCACAGGCGAAGCGGGCGTTGGCCGAGGGCAGCGGGCGCAGGACGGCGAGGGTGTGCAGGAGTGCGGCGGCCCGCCAGGCCGCGTCGGATTTCACCCCGAGGCGCGGCGGGTCGACACGGTGCCGGGCGACGGCGGCGACCAGCGCGGAGAAGTCGTTGATCACGGGCTGGTCCGGCAGGACCTCTTCGTGGCGCTGGAGCAGCCAGGGCACGTCGATGTGCAGAACGGGTGCCATGGGTCAGGCGGCCCGTCCTTCGCCCTTGGCGGGCGGTTCGTCGTCGGGGAAGGCGGCGGCGAACTCGTCGGCGTGGGTGGAGAAGAACCGGCGGAAGGCCTCGGCGCCCTCCTGCAGCGCCCGGTGGCGGGCGATGTCGGCCGCGGCCGCCTCCCGCACGAGCGCCTTCATGGACGTACCGCGCTCCTTGGCGATCTGCCGCAGGTCCTCGAGCTCGCGGTCGCTGAACTCCACGTTGAGAGCTGGCATGCCTTCACGGTACCGCTCGGGTACTCGCTGGTAAATATCCGCAGGTCGGAGCAGAGGTGGAACGGTACCGACGAAAGGAATCCGGCGGCCGGTCCGGGAGATGTGGGTCACACCACGGCCGCGCGATGTCACACGCGGGGGCCCTGGCCGGCTCGCAGGGGAGAACGCGTCCGAGGGAGGCGCCCATGACCGAGACCACCGCACCCGGCGCCCGCGCCCCCTTCGACGTGAGGAGCGCCCGGCGCCCGGTTCGTCCCAGGCCACGGCGGTGAACGCGTCGGCCGGGTCCTCCATCTGCCGCCGGAACAGGCGGGAGTCTGCCGTGGGGCCGTGCGCCAGCGTCAGGGGCGGTCCCTCGCCCACCCGGTCGTACGCGGCCTCGACGCCGCCGACCCGCACCGCGTCCAGGGAAGGGGGCCACGCGCGGGTGCCGGGGGGGGCGTCCCGTCGTGCGGACCCCTCCGGCACCCGGCGGTCGCCCGTCCCCTATCCCTGGTCCGCCACGAAGGAGGCCATGCGGGTCAGGGCGGCGTTCCAGTTGATCGTGTGCTCGTTGGTCGACCAGGACTGGATGTCGTCGATGTAGCAGAACTGGCCGACGCAGCCCTGCAGCTTGCTCTGTGCGTAGGGGTCCTGGATGCTCGAGTTCGGTCCGCCGGCGAGGGTCCCGCGGGGCGGGTTCGGCAGGTTCGGGTCGAGCTGGCGGGCGTACCAGCGGCTGTGCTGGTTCTGGGCGCTGACCTCGCCGTAGCCGGTGACGTAGGAGATGTTCAGCGCGTTGCGGCCGAGGATGTAGTCCATGCTCTGCAGTGCGCCGTCCCGGTACTTGGCGGCGCCGGTGAGGTCGTAGGCGGTGGCGAGGACGACGGCGTTGTTGAGGACCTGGTGGCTGGAGCCCCAGTCGTAGGTGTTGCCGTCGGGCGCGTACGGCATGCCGTACGGCTGTGCCTTCAGGGTGGCCAGGTAGCGGTCGGCGCCCCGGACGACGGACCGGCGCACCGCGTCCCGGCCGGGCAGCCTGTTCGGCACGGTCGCGAGGTCGAGCCGGCCCGCCGCACCGGTGCGGGCCCAGTCGAAGCCGACGGGCTTGAAGAGATCGGCCGTGTGGACCGGGGACTTCAGGACGTACCGCTCGAACTGCTTCTCCCCCGTGGAGAGGTACAGCTCGGCCGCCGCCCAGTAGAAGTCGT
Organism: Streptomyces sp. NPDC058741; assembly: GCF_042746715.1. Classification (NCBI taxonomy): domain Bacteria; kingdom Bacillati; phylum Actinomycetota; class Actinomycetes; order Kitasatosporales; family Streptomycetaceae; genus Streptomyces; species Streptomyces sp. NPDC058741. The sequence continues at coordinate 120,667 of NZ_JBHYQH010000017.1, forward strand.
CGCCGACGTCGCTGTCGGCGTAGGCGCCGCCGCCGACGCCGTCGCTCTCGGAGGCGAGGCGGTCGGGGTGGGCGAGCGCCGCCGCCCAGGCCTTGCGGGCGGCCGCCAGCGCCTTGGCGGCGAACGGCCTGTCGTAGGAGCGGTACAGGCGGGCGGCCTGCGCGGCCGTCGCGGCCAGGTTCAGGGTGGCGGCGGTGGACGGCGGGTGCAGTTCCCGCTTCTGCGGGTCGTCGTCGGGCATCAGGGGCAGGCCGGTCCACTGCTCGTCGTGCATCTTGTGGTGGGCCATGCCGGCCAGCGGCTTGCCGTCCGGCACCTGCATCTTCATCAGGAAGTCCAGCTCCCAGCGGGCCTCGTCGAGGAGGTCGGGGACCTTGTTGCCGCTCTCGGGGACGGCGAGGGTGCCGTCCCCGAGCTTGCGGGCGTCGCCGGTGCGGGCGTGCCGGGCGCGCTCGTAGGTGCTCAGCAGCTCCCAGGTGGAGATGCCGCCGTTGACGACGTACTTGCCGTGGTCGCCGGCGTCGTACCAGCCGCCGCTGACGTCCAGGGAGTAGTCGCAGACGCCGGGCTGGCAGGGCACGTCCGTGTCGCCCTGGTTGGGTGCCGCGCCCACGTGCCCGGCCGGGCGGCCGTACCCGGGCCGGAGGTCGTCGCGGATGGCGATGCCGCTGCGCTGGGTGTAGTAGTACTTCGCCGAGTCCAGCCGGAGCCGCTCGTAGGGCTTCGCGTCGACGTCGAAGGGGTGGCTGGTCTCGCCGTCGGCGACGAGGGTGAGGCCCGAGCCCTTCTTTCGGTAGGCGCCGAAGTCGATCGAGTGGACGTTCTGTCCGGAGGATGCGTCGATCCCGCGCGGCACGGTCGTGCCCCGGGCCACCACGGTCCCGCCGGAGTCCTTCAGCTCCCAGGGCAGCTTCGCCGTGGCGTCGGTGACCAGGGTGGCGTTCTTGGGCCCGGCGGGCAGATAGCCGACCTGGTTGACGCGGACGCGGGGCCCGGTGTCCGGCTCGTACGGTTCCGGCGCCACCCCGCCCCGCAGCGACACGTCGTCCATGCAGAAGCGCCAGGCGTCGGGGCTGCCGCCGAGCTGGAATCCGACCTGGCCCTGAGCGGTGTCGACGGGCGAGGTGAAGGTGTAGGAGTAGGTGTCGCCGGAGACGCTGAGCTGCGGTGTCACCTCGTGGTAGGTGTCGTACGGCGACACGGACAGGCCGACGATCGCCCGCACCGCGTGCCCGGCGGGCGTGCCGGTCGCGCTGAAGGAGAAACGGTAGGTCTGGCCCTTGACGAGGGTGATGTCGTTCTGCCCGACGGCGGCGTCCCAGCGGTTCGCCGTGCCGCCGGGGACGTCGGCGCAGAGCCGGCCGTCGAAGACACCGGCGGTGACGTTGTCCGAGCTCCACCAGGAGTCGGTGGTGGTGTCGAAGGTGCCGTTCCTGACCTGCTCGACCTCCTCGGCCCCGGCCGGGGCCGAGGGCAGCGCGGTGAGCGCGGTCGCCAGGAGGGCGGTCAGGCACAGCAGGGCGGTTCTGCGTCGTTTCACGTCTGGGCTCCTGTGGGGAGGGACGGGTGGCGCCGAGGATGGGAGCGCTCCCAGAGCGGACGCAGCCATGGTGTGGCAGAGGTGACACGCCGTCAACGGTTCGGACAGGAACGGCTGCCCCGACGCCCGTCCGGGCCGTCGCGCGGCGGGGCTCAGGCGGCCGGGGTCTCCCGCCGGGTGATCCGGATCGCGCCCCGCGCCTCGTCCGGGCGGCGGCTGGTCGGCGGGGGCCGGATCCGGGAGCCGCGGGCGGGGGCGAAGGTGGCCCCGGTCGGGGTACCGGAGCCGGTCGCCCGGTCGAGCGCGGGTCCCGCACGGACCGCCACGGGCGGCCGGTCCCGTTCCACACCGCCACCTCGGGCGCCGCGGGCAGGCTGTGCGGGGCGTCCACGGGGAAGGAGACGTCCACCCGGTCTCAGCGGCGGGTGCGCCCGTGATCGACCGGCACCCGGCCCTGCGGATTCTGTCGAGGCGTCACACAGAGTCGTCAAGGGTGCGCGAGCGCCCTTCGGTCCGGAGGGCGCTTCGTCCCGATCCCCGCCCCGCCCGCGCCGGGCCGGGCGGCACAGGGGTCGCCCGTCCGTGCCGGGCCTCCACGGACTAGTCTGGAACACGGCTGGCCTCCCTGATCACTGTGAGTGTCCGTATGGAGTCGCGACGATGAGCCAGGACGAGCCGTTCGACGACGAGGTGGCCGCGCGTGCCGTCATCGCCTCCGACGGCACGCTCATCGAGTGGGGCGAGGGCGCTCACCGTCTGCTGGGCCACACGGCCGCGGAGGTCGTGGGCCGGCCCGCCGCGCGGCTGCTGGCCGAGGGCGCCGAGGTGCCCGCGCCCGTGAACGCCCGCTGGAGCGGCACGCTGGAGCTGCGCCACCGCGACGGTCACACGCTGTCCGTGTGGGTCCTCGCCCACAGCAGGCGGCCGGGCGCCTCGGCGGCCGACTGGCTCGCCGTGTCCCCGCGCGTGGCGCCGGACCGGGACCTGCCGGAGGACCCGTTGATGCGGGCGGCCCTGACGCGGTCGCCCTGCGCCACGATGGTCTTCGACGAGCGGCTGCGGCTGCGCGGTGTCAACGACGCCATGGCGGCCCTCCTCGCGCTGCCCGCCGGCCGTGTGCGGGGCCTGCGGCCGACGGACATCGGCAGCCGGCCGCAGAACCGGGAGCTGGAGGAGTACCTGCGCCGGGTGCTGCGCACCGGGCGGCGGCTGGAGCTGCAGTCGTTCATGAAGGCCACCGGCGAGCCCCGGGGGCCGGACGCCTGGCTGGCCCGGCTCGCACCGCTCACCGACGACGCGGGCCGGGTGCGGGGCGTGTGCGTGACCGCCCACGACTTCTCCGCCCAGTACCGCGCACGCGAGCGGCTGCAGCTGGTCAACGAGGCCAGCGTGCGCGTCGGCACCACGCTCGACGTGACCCGCACGGCCCAGGAGCTGGCGGACGTCTGCGTCCCGGCGCTCGCCGACTTCGTCAGCGTCGACCTGCTCGACGCGCGGGACGACGACGGCGAACCCCCCGGTCCCCCGGTCCCCCCGGTCCCCCCGGTCCCCCCGGTCCCCCCGGTGAGCCTGCGCCGCGCCGCCCACCAGTCCGTCAACCAGGGCAGTCCGGAGGCCGTCGCCAGGCCGGGCCAGGTCTACGTCTACCCGGGCAGCTCCCCGCAGGCCGCCTCACTGGCGGCGGGTCACACCGTCGTGGCCTCCGGGAACGGCGGCGAGGTGCAGGGGTGGCCCGCCTGGGACCCGGTCCGTTTCCGGCGCGTCCGCGAGTACGGCATCCATTCGACGATGTCCGTCCCGCTCCAGGCCAGGGGCACGACCCTCGGTGTCGCGGTGTTCACGCGCTTCCGCACCCGTGAGCACTTCACCGACGACGACGTGCTGCTCGCCGAGGAGGTCACGGCCCGGGCCGCGGTCTGCATCGACAACGCGCGCCGCTACTCCCGTGAGCGCGAGACCACCCTCACGCTGCAGCGCAGCCTGCTGCCCCGTACCCTGCCGCGCACGGCGGCGGTGGAGGCGGCCTCCCGCTACCTGCCCGCCACCCGCTCCGGTGTGGGCGGCGACTGGTTCGACGTGATCCCGCTGTCCGGGATGCGGGTCGCCATGGTCGTCGGGGACGTCGTCGGCCACGGCATCCAGGCCTCGGCCACCATGGGCCGGCTGCGTACGGCGGTCCGCACGCTCGCCGACATCGACCTCGCCCCCGACGAGCTGCTCACCCATCTCGACGACCTGGTCGTCCGGCTCTCCGGGGAGTCCGGCACCGACGCGGCCGCCGGCGAGGTCGGCGCGACCTGCCTCTACGCGGTCTACGACCCGGTGTCCCGCCGCTGCGCCCTGGCCCGGGCCGGCCACCCCGAGCCCCTGATCGTCCCGCCGGACGGACCGGCCCGGCAGCTCGACCTGCCCTCGGGCCCGCCGCTGGGGGTCGGGGGGCTGCCGTTCGAGTGCGCCGAGGTGGAGCTGCGGGAAGGCAGCGTCCTGGCGTTCCACACCGACGGGCTGCTGGCGAGCCGGGAGCGGGACGCCGACACGACCCACCGCATGCTCCGCGAGGCCCTGTCGGCCCCCTCCGACTCGCTGGACGAGACCTGCGACCGCGTGCTGCGCACACTGCTGCCGCCGAGCGGCTCCGCGGACGACGTGGCCCTGCTGCTGGCCCGCACCCGCGGCCTGCCGTCCGCCCAGGTCGCCACCTGGGACATCCCGGCCGATCCGGCGCTGGTGGCCCCCATCCGCAAGCAGGTCGTCGACCAGCTCGAACGCTGGAGCATGCCGGAGGCCACGTTCACCGCCGAACTGGTGGTGAGCGAGCTGGTCACCAACGCCATCCGCTACGGCGCGCCGCCCATCCGGCTCCGGCTCATCCACGACGCCTCCACGCTGATCTGCGAGGTGTCCGACACCAACCCAACGGCGCCGCATCTGCGCCGGGCCAAGACCTGGGACGAGGGCGGCCGCGGGCTGCTCCTGGTCGCCCAGCTGACCCAGCGCTGGGGCAGCAGGCACACCGCCGAGGGCAAGACGATCTGGGCGGAACTGGCGCTCCTGGAGGACATCTGACGCGGCCCGTTTCCCGCCGCGCACGACGGACACCCGGAGGGACATGGCCACACGATCCCCGTCGGTACGCCGGGCGGCCTCAGGCGCGAGCGCCCTCGCAGTCCTCGGCGCGCTGGCCGCCTGCGGAGCCGAGCAGCGCACCGAGACCGCATCACAGCGGATGCCCGCCCCCGTCACCCGGTGCCACAGCCAGCAGCTGCGCGCCTCCGTCGGCCGCATGGATCCGGGAGCCGGGCAACGGAACTTCCCCGTGGTGCTGACCAACGTCTCCGCCCGCACCTGCACCCTGTACGGCTATCCGGGCGCCGCGTTCGTCGACGTCTCCGGCCGGCAACTGGGCCCCGATCCCAAGCGCACGCCGGGCGAGCCGGCGAAGGTGCGGCTGGCACCGGGCGACAGCGCGTGGGCGGGACTGCGGTACGCCAGTCCCGAGACCAGCGGCGCGCGCACCGCCGTGCCGGCGGCGCTGCTGGTGACCCCGCCGGACGAGCGCACGCCGCTGAGGGTGCGCTGGACGGCGGGCGTGGTGCCCGTCGGCGGGAACGCGTCCTCCGTCTTCCTGACGGTGCTGGCGCCGGGCAGCGGCCCCTGACCTGCCGAGGGTCCTTGCGGCTCTCTTACCGGCGCCTGGTTTCATGGGCGGGCTCGACCTGATCGTGTCCCGGAGGACCCGCCCTGAACGCCCCGCTCTCCGCAGCCCTGTCCGTGACGCTCCTGGCCGCCGTGCTCGCCTGGGCCGTGCTGCGTCCGAGAGGACTGCCCGAGGCCGTGCTGGCGGTACCGGCCGCCGCGCTGGCCGTCGCCACCGGAGTGATCTCACCCGGCCACGCCTGGGACGAGGTCCAGCGGCTCGGACCCGTGGTCGGGTTCCTCGCGGCCGTGCTGGTGCTGGCCCACTTCTGCGACGTCGAGGGACTGTTCACGGCGTGCGGGGCGTGGATGGCGCGCTGGGCGGCCGGACGCCCGGCACGGCTGCTGACCGCGGTGTTCGCGCTGGCCTCGGTCGTCACGGCCGTGCTCAGCCTGGACGCCACGGTCGTCCTGCTCACCCCGGTGGTGCTCGCCACCGCCACCCGCATGGGCGTCCGGGCCCGGCCCCACCTGTACGCCTGCGCCCACCTGTCGAACACCGCGTCGCTGCTGCTGCCCGTGTCCAACCTGACCAACCTGCTCGCCTACACCGCGAGCGGGCTGACCTTCACCCGGTTCGCGGCCCTGATGGCGCTGCCCTGGCTGGTCGCGATCGCCGCCGAGTACCTGGTGTTCCGGCGCTTCTTCGACGACGAGCTGAAGGCCCCGCTCCCCTCGCCCGAGCCCGGGCCGCCCCCCGAACTGCCGCTGTTCGCGCTGATCACCGTCGGCTGCACGCTCGCCGGGTTCGTCATCGCCTCGGCCGCCGGGTTCGCGCCGGCGTGGGCCGCGCTGGCCGGGGCGCTGGTCCTGGCGGGACGTGCGCTGCTGCGGCGGCGGGCCACGCCGGTGGCGGTGGTGAGGTCGGCGGCGCCGGCCTTCCTTGCGTTCGTGCTCGCGCTCGGCGTGGTCGTGCGCGCGGTCGTGGACAACGGGCTGGCCGGCGCGCTCCGGCGCGTGCTGCCCGACGGCTCGGGCCTGCTCACGCTGCTGGGTGTGGCCGCGGTCGCCGCCGTCCTGGCGAACCTCATCAACAACCTGCCTGCGGTGCTGGTGCTGCTCCCGCTGAGCACCGGGGCCGGTCCCGGTGCCGTGCTGGCCGTGCTGCTGGGCGTGAACATCGGCCCGAACCTGACCTACGCCGGGTCGCTCGCGACCCTGCTGTGGCGGCGGATCGTGCAGGAGCACGGGCAGCGGGTCGGCCTCGGGGAGTTCACCCGGCTCGGCCTGCTCGCGGTACCGGCGGCGCTGGTGCCGGCCGTGGTGGCGCTGTGGTTGTCGCTGGCCGTCGTGGGGGCGTGAAGCGCGCACCGGTCAGTGGCGTCGGCCGTCGCTGCAGCCGCCGCACCCGTAGCCGCCATCGCCGTCGCCGTACCCGTGGCCGCCGTATCCGTGTCCCGGATATCCGTAGCGGGGTTATCCGTACCCGCCGTCCTCCTCGCAGGAAAGGCCGTAGCGGTAGCAGGGCGGCTCGGTGGTGCCCCGGCTGCCCGGTGACGGCTGCGGTGCCGTCCGGGTCGCGGACGGCGTGGGTGCCGGCTTCGGCTTCCTCGACGGGGTCGGGGTGGGGGTCGGCGTGGGGCGGGGGGCCTGGGTGGCGTCCCACTTGACGGCCTCCATCTGCAGGTCCGCCTTGGTGGTGTCGATCACCCAGCGCTGGACCTCGTCCTGCGTCCGCGTCTTGACGACCAGGGCCCCCGAGCCGTCGGTCGCGGCCGGGGCGAGGGCGAGGTCCTGGTCCCAGCGGGGCACCAGGGCGCCCTGGAGGGTGAAGTCGTGGCGAACGTTCCTGGTGTCCGGCTGGGACGCGCCCGCACAGGGGGCCAGCCGGACGGAGTAGCCGAGGCGCGAGTCGAGGCAGAGGTCGGGGGCCGCGCCGCTGCGCAGCAGTCCGTCGGCCTCGTACGTCCACTGCTGGACGGACGCCGCGGAACAGGCGGTGAGCTCGGCCTCCGCGCCCTTGACGGCCTTGCCGCCGTCGAGGCCGACGCACAGATCCGAGGAGACGTTGTGCAGCCGTCCGCGCAGGGCGCCCTTCTCGCCGTCCCCCGCTCCGGCCCAGGACGGATCCTCGGTTCCCCCGCTCTTGCCGGGGTCGGGTGACTTCTCGGCCGACTGTTCCCCGCCGGCCGGTGCACCGTCGCCCGAGGTGCCGATGGAGCACAGGACGAGCGGGAGGGCGACCAGCCCGATGACCGTCAGGATGCCCACGGCGAGATGACGGCGCCGGGCGGCGCGGCGGGCCGCCTTCTGGGCGGACCTTCGCGCGGCGGTACGGGGGCCGACGGCATGTGGCCCGGAGGCGGTGCGGTCGCCCGCCCGGCGCGGGGCGTCGGCTGCGGCGGTGAAGTCGTCCTGCGGCCGGGGCGCGACGCGTGGCGCGGCACGGCGCACGGCACGGCGGGCGGCTCTGGGGGGTGGTGGTGAGCCGTCCTGCCCGAGGACAGCGAGCCCGGGCGGAGGCGGGAAACCGGCATGGCCCCGGGGCCCGACAGCGGGCGGAGGCGGGAGATCCTCCTGCCCCCGGGGCCCGACAGCGGGCGCGGGCGGGAATCCCACCTGCCCGGGCGGGAGAGCCTCCTGCCCGAGGGGGAAAGCCTCCTCGCACCGAACCTCGACACTCGGGGAGGACGCGAAGCCGTCCTGCCCTCCGGGTGCCGCAGCAGGCGCGGGCGCGGGTGGGAACGTCTCCTGCCCCCGGGACGCCACACGCGGTGGGGGCGGGAAGCCGTCGTGGGGCCAGGGGGTGCGGGGCGCGTCGTGCTCACCGTCCCGTGGGCGTGCGCCCGCCGTGCCGACCGGGTCGGTGAAGGACTCCCCGATCGTGCCGGTGAGGCCGACGGGGTCCGGGAAGGCGGGAGCGGCGGGGTCGGGGAAGACCTCGCGGGCGACCGCCACGGGGTCCGGAAAGTCCTCGTGGGCGAGTCCGGCCGGGGCAGGGGCCGCGTCGGGATCCGCGAGCGCGGGACGCGCGGACGTCGCGGCGGCCTGCCCCGCAGGCGTCCCGCCGTCGAGGACGGTTCCCGCCGCGTGCAGCCGACCCTCGGCGTACTGCGCTCCGCCCCAGCCCAGCACCGCCTCCGCCAGCGCTACGCCCAGCACGTGGTTGAAGCAGTCGAGCTGGTCCGCCGCGGCGGCGCAGTGCCCGCAGCCCTCGATGTGCGCGCGCAGATCGGGGTCGATGTCGAGCCCGCCGCGTCGGTACGTCACGTCCAGCAGGCGCAGATAGCGCCGGCACACGTCGTCGGGAGCGAGCTCGCGGTGGAGCTGCAGGCACTCCTCGCGCAGCCGGTCACGGGCCCGGCCCAGTTCGACGCGCGCGCCCTCCTCGTCCAGGCCCAGCAGGGCGGCCGGGGACGCAGACGGTTCGGCCTCGACCTCGACGTGCCACAGGAGGCAGCGGGCGGACTGGGGCAGCCGCTGGAACGCCCCGGACAGCAGGCGCCGGTGCTGCGGCGGCAGCAGCCGGGCGGCGGGCCGCTCCCCCTGTGCCGTCCCGGCCAGCAGGTCGGGGTGGAGCATGTCGCGTCTGTGGTCACCGGCCCATTCGGCCGCGATGCGCCGTACGGTCACGAGGAGATGGGGGCGCCAGGCCGAGGTCGGGCCGTTCTGGCGCAGGCTCTCGCCGAAGAGCCGGGTGAACGCGGCGGTGGTGAGCATGCCCGCCGAACGCGGGCCGTCGGTGCAGAGCCGGGCGTAGGCGAAGGCAGCCTCCCAGTGCCGGTCCAGCAGTTCGCCGACGGGGTGGAGCGCGGGGGTCGCCCCCGTCCACTTCCTGAGCTCGGCGCTCAGTTGCTCGTCCGTCGCGCCGAGCCTGCGGGCCGGGGCAGGGGAATTCGACGGACCTGCGTCGTTCACGGCTGCATTCCTCTCAAGGACATGCGGAATATAGTCCGTACCAAGCGGTATGGCGGCGCGGCGGCCCTCGCGCGTACGAAAGAAAGGCGTGGTGTCCGCACGCCGACACGGCACACCTTTACACAGGTCAGCAACAGGGAACAAGCGATCCTGAGGTTCTTTCCACCGTGGTTGCGACCAAGCCTTTTTGACAGAATGTCAACCAGCTTGGCGAAAGGGGTTCCCGCGTGATCCGCCCGTTTTTCGCGGTGTGTTCTCGCCCCGCTCGCGAGGTCACCGGAAAACCATTGCGCCGCCGGTGGACGGGCCGCCGTGCACGGTCCGGCAGGCGCCGGGCGGCACCCCGTAGCGCTCGCGGAAGACGCGGTCGAAGTGGAAAGGGCTGGCCAAACCCGAGGCGGTGGCGACGCGTTCCACGGGCAGGTCGGTGCCTTCCGGCAGTCGGGCGGCGTGCCACAGCCGGGCCTCGTGCAGTGCCCGCATGGGTGACTGGCAGAGCTGGGCGCTGAAGAGGTGCGCGAAGCGGGACGGTGACAGGGCGACGTCCTGTAGGTGCCGCCGCCCGGGCTCACCGCCGTGGCGGCCGGCATGCACCCCTTGACGTGCTGCTCTTCAACGGCATTCTGGTGCACGGGGCGCAGCCGAACCGGACGGGTGATCGGTTCCGCCGGTCGTCCATCGGGCACTACGTGGGGCGGTCGGCCGAGCGCATCGGGGAGTTCTACCGCACCCTGACGATGAGCGGAACGCGGGTCGTGCTGGCGCGGAGCGAGGGCGCGGAGCACTGCGGCACGGAGTTCGCGCCGCGGGGACCCCATCGACCTGCCCGCCGGAAGGGCAGGGCATCGAGCGTCACGTACCGCGTCGCTTTGCTCCTGCCTTCGGGAGGGGTGCCAGGAGCGTCCGCGCTGGTGTGCGCCCGAAGGCGCCTGCTCCCGGCCGTCAGCCGCGGGCGAGCAGGTCCAGCGCCGTCTCCCACGCGAACTCCGGCCGGCCGCCGTCCTCCCGCGGCTCACCGTCGTACGGGCGGGCGAACCGCACGCCCATCCCCCGCAGCCGCTCGACGCTGTCGCGGTAGGCCGGGTGGGCGGCCAGGGCGTCGGCGACGCACGGCAGGACGGCGATCGGCACGCCGAGGCCCGCGGCCTCGCACAGGGTGCCGAGGGCGAGGGTGTCGGCGATGCCGGCGGCCCACTTGTTGACGGTGTTGAAGGTGGCGGGTGCGACGACCACGGCGTCCGGTGCCGGGAAGGGGCGGGGTTCGCCGGGGGTGCGCCAGGCGGACCGGATCGGGCGGCCCGTCCGGGCCGTGATGTCGGCGGCGTCGAAGAAGCCGTTCATGGCAACCGGTGTGGCGATGACACCGACCTCCCAGCCGCGCTCCCGCGCGGCGGTGATCAGCGTGCCGACGTCCGCGGCGACGCCGGCGGCGCAGACGACGACGTAGAGGAAGGTCCCGGGGGTGGTCTGTGCGGTCACCCGGGAACCCTAGCGACCCCAAGTCCGGCGACCTGGCGGGGAGTCGGGCTCAAGTGGCTGTACCAGCTGTTCCCGGCGAGGGAACAGCTGGTGGAAGCGCATCTGGAGCGGCGGGACCGGGAGCCGGCGTCACCGGAGCGCCGGGCCCGCCGTCGAGGCGCGCGAGGCGGCCCGGCTGCTGCTCCTGGGCGCTCTGTGACCCGGCGTCAGCCGATCGTCTCCGAGACGGTGATGGCGCTCACCGGGCAGGCGCGGACCGCCTCCCGCAGCAGCGGACTGCCGCCGCCGTCCTCCCGGCCGGGCAGCGGGGTGCTGTAGCCGTCGTCGTCCTGGGTGAAGACGTCGGGGGCGGTGAGGGCGCACTGGCCCGCGCCGATGCAGACGTCCTTGTCGATGTCGATACGCATGTGCGGCGCGCCCTTACCAGGTCACGGGGAGTTCCAGCATCCCCTGGATGGTGTCGCCCGGCTTGAAGGGGATCTCCTCGGCCGGGGCGGCCAGGCGCAGCGCGGGCAGCCGGCGGAAGAGGGTGCCGAGGGCGATCTCCAGTTCGGCGCGGGCGAGGTTCTGGCCGAGGCACTGGTGGATGCCGAAGCCGAACGCGACGTGGTGGCGGGCCGGGCGGTTCCAGTCGAGGGCGTCGGGCTCGGCGTAGACCGTCTCGTCGCGGTTGATGACCGAGGTCGCGAAGACCACGCCCTCGCCCGCGCGGATCGTCGTCCCGGCCACCTCGATGTCCTCCACGGCGATGCGCAGCAGGCCGTCCGCGATGGACAGCAGCCGCATCAGCTCCTCGACGGCGGCCGGCATGACCTCCGGGTCCGCGCGCAGTTCGGCGAGGCGCCCGGGGTGCCGGAGGAGGGTGAAGGTGCCGAGGGAGATCATGTTGGCGGTCGTCTCGTGGCCCGCGACCAGGAGGATGAGGGCCATGGCGATCAGGCCCTCGCGGTCCGGTCCACCGTCGCGTGCCTGACGCCGGACCAGGTCGTCCAGGAGGCCGGTGCCGGGGTGCTCGCGCTTGCGGTCGATCAACTCCCCGAAGTACTCCTCCAGCCGGTCCCGGGCGTCCAGCACGTCGGCGGTCTCCGGGCCGCGCAGCAGCCGCCGCGACTGGGCCTCGAAGAAGTCGTGGTCGGCGTAGGGGACGCCGAGCAGGGCGCTGATCACCATGGAGGGCACGGGGAGCGCGAAGGCGCTCACCAGGTCGGCGGGCGGGCCCTGGGCGATCATCGCGGCGAGCCGTTCGTCCACGATCTCCTGGATGCGGGGCCTGAGGGCCACGGCCCGTTTGAGGGTGAAGTCCCCGACGACCATCCGCCGCTGGTCGCGGTGCTCGGGATCGTCGGCGCCGAGCAGGGCGGTGCGGCGGTTGCGGATCCCGGCGAAGCGCGCGGTGGGGGTGGGGAAACCGGGGCGGTCTCGGTCGGACGACAGGCGGGGGTCGGCGAGCAGGGCGCGGGCGGTGGCGTGGCCGCTGACCAGCCAGACCTCGCGGCCGTCGAAGAGGGTGCTCCGGGTCAGGGGGCGCTCGGCGCGCAGCGGCTCGTAGGCGGCGGGCGGGTGGTAGGGGCAGGTCCTGCTCTGGGGGAAGGCGACGGGTGCGGTCGTGTCCGTCATGAAGACCTCGCAGAGGGAGGGAGCGTCGTGCCGATCTCCATTAGATGCCCTAGGCACCTATAGGGCGACGCGAAGTTCGGCCAGATCGGTGGCGGGTGCAACGTGGCCGGGGAGCACCGTGCTGACGTCCGGGCGGCGGCGACCGGAGGCGGCTTCACGGGAGCGACGGTGTGCGCTCCGGTGGGGCGGGGGCGAGAACCGGTTGTCCGCAGGGCGGGCAGGGCACAGGATCCGGCCATGTCTTCCTTCACAGCCCGCCGCCGCTGTCCCTCGCCGTCCGTGCCGGGCGCCGACGGCAGCGGTCCGGCCACCGCGGAGAGCCGACGCTGCCCCGGTCGTGACCGCCGCGCTCGTGGCCGGTCTGTTCGCCGGGTACGGCATCGCCGTTCCGGTCGGCGCGGTCGGGGCCCACCTCGTCTCCCTCACCGCCCGTACCTCCCCGCGCACCGGGGTCTGCGCCGCGCTCGGCGTCGCCACCGCCGACGGGTTGTACGCCCCGGCGGCCGCCCTCGGGGGCTCGGCCCTGGCCGCCGCGCTGCGGCCGGCGCTCGGCCCACTGCGCCAGGTCTGCGTCCTGGTGCTGCTCGGGCTGGCGGCGCGGGGTGGGCTGAGCGCGCTGCGCGAGTACCGCGGCCAGCGGCTCACCGCGCGGGCGGCCCCCGCTCCCCCGGGGCCCGCCCGGGCCAGGTACCGCTCGATGTGCCGCTTGGAGTCGAAGTGCGGGACACCGCTGTACCGTTCGGCCCCGCCCACCGAGCAGCCGACGAGTCCGGCGACCTCCTGGGGCGTGGCCTGTGCCGGGCTCCTGGGCATCACGCTGCTCAACCCCACGACCGTGATCTACTTCGCGGCACTCGTGCTCGGCTCCCGGGCCGCGGGCCCGTCCGGCGCCGTGGAGCAGGGCGTCTTCGTCCTGGCCGCCTTCGCCGCCTCCGCGAGCTGGCAGGTGCTGCTCGCCGGGGGCGGTGCCCTGCTGGGCCGGTCGCTGACGGGCCGGCGGGGCCGACTGGCGACCGCGCTGGTGGCGAGCGCGGTGATGACGGCCCTGGTCGCGCGGATGGCGGTGGCACCCGGGTGAGCACCACCGCCGTCCGGATGATTCCGGGGCGTGCCGCTGTTGCAGAGGGCAGCGGTCAACCGTGGACGCGACGCGACGATGGGACGGATGTCATGCCTCTCGAGGGTGAGTACGAACCCAGTCCGACCGAGTGGGTGCGCCGCCAGGTGGAGCTGTACGAGAGCTCCGGCGGCACCCGTGGGACGACGCTGCAGGGCACGACGCTGCCGGTGGTCGTCCTGACCTCGCGAGGCTCCCGGAGCGGGAAGCTGCGCAAGACGCCGGTGATGCGGGTGGAGCACGAGGGACGCTACGCCGCGGTCGCGTCCCTCGGTGGCTCGCCACGGCACCCGGTCTGGTACTTCAACCTCAAGGCCGACCCGCACGTGGAACTCCAGGACGGCCCGGTCAAGCGGGACATGACGGCCCGTGAGGTCACCGGCGCGGAGAAGGCGGCGTGGTGGGAACGCGCCGTGGCGGCGTACCCGGCCTATGCCGACTACCAGCGCAGGACGGACCGGGAGATCCCGGTGTTCGTGCTGGAGCCGGTCGAGGAAGGGTGACCGGCGGGCCGGCCGCCCGGTGCGGGCGGCCGACGTGAGGGAGCCGGTCCGGAGAATCTCTCACCCCCCTGTGCATGAAGCCCTCCGTGCGGGGCACGCGGAGGTCAGGCCCCGCCGCGCTCCCCCGTCGCGGCGGGGCTTTGCGCTGCCTCCCTCGCGAGCCGGTCGGTGACGTCGAGGAAGACCTGGTCGGCCTCGGGCACCGTATGGGCGACGGAGCGCTTGATGCGGACGGCGACGTCCTCCACGCGCTCGCTGTCCAGGCCGGGCGCCAGGTCGACACGGGCGGCCACCAGGACCGTGTCGAGGCCGGTCTTCATCGTGAACAGCGCCTCGACGCTGTCGATCTCCGGCTGCGCCTCCAGCACGGCCTGGATCCGTCCGCTGCACTCCGGGTCGGCCGCCTCGCCGATCAGCTGGTCGCGTGCCTCACGGCCCAGCCGGTAGGCGACGTAGACCAGCAGCGCGCCGATGGCGAGCGAGGCGGCCGCCTCCCACACCACCTGGCCCGTGGCCATGTGGAGCGCCATGCCCACGATGGCCAGCGTCACCCCCAGCACCGCGGTCCCGTCCTCGGCGACGACCGTGCGCAGGGCCGGGTCCTTCATCCCCTCGCCCGCACCGCCCTGCCGGCGCACCTGGTACAGCGCGCGCAGCAGGGAGCCGCCCTCCGCGAGGAGGGCGACTCCGAGCACGATCAGGCCGGCGACGTAGCCGCCGAGTTCCTCCTCCCCTCCGCTCGTCAGTGCCTCGACGCCCTGGTAGAAGGAGAAGCACCCGCCCATGACGAAGATCCCGACGGCGGCGAGGAGCGACCAGAAGAAGCGCTCCTTGCCGTAGCCGAAGGGGTGACGCCGGTCGGCGGGGCGGCGGCTGCGGCGCAGGGCCGCCAGCAGGAACACCTCGTTCAGGCTGTCGGCCACCGAATGGGCCGCCTCCGACAGCAGTGCGGGCGATCCCGCGGCGAGGCCGCCCACGGCCTTGGCGGCCGCGATCACCAGGTTGGCCGCCAGCGCCACCAGCACGGTGACGCGGGTCCTCCGATCAGATCCTTGTTCACTCACCCCGGGCGGTTGCCCCGGTCGGCGGTGCTCATACCGTGCCGACCGCGGAAAACGGGGAACGCGTTCACCACGGAACTCGGACGGCAGAGGAGGACACCCCTATGAACAGCGACGACGGCGACCGTGCCTGTGGAAGGAGGGCGTTCAAGCGGTCCGAGACGCATTTCGCGGACCGGATCACGGCGGACGGCCGGGACCGCTGGCCGGTGGAGGCCGGCCGCTACCCGGTCGTGAGCCGCGCCTGCCCGTGGGCGAGCCGCGCGTTGGTCTCCCGGCGGTTGCTCGGTCTGGAGGACGCGCTGTCCCCGGCCGTCGCAGACCCGATCCAGGACGACCGCAGCAGGCGGTTCACGCTGGACGCGGACGGCCACGATGCGGTGCTGGGCATCCGCCACCTGAGTGAGGCCTGCGACCGGCGGGAGACCGGCTGTCCGGGTGGTGTCAGCGTGCCGGCGATCGTGGACGTGCCCGCCGGGAAGCCGGTCACCAGCGACTACCAGCAGCTCACGCTCGACCTCGCGGCCGAGTGGACGGCCCTGCACCGGGACGGCGCGCCGGACCTGTACCCGGAGGGCTTGCGCGACGAGATCGACGAGGTGATGGCGGACGTCTGCGAGGACGTCAACAACGGCGTCCACCGGCCCGGTTCCGCCCCGGAGCAGGAGGAGTACGAGGCCGCCTGCGCGGGCGTGTTCCGGCGGCGAGCTGCTCGCGCTGCCGCTGGAGCGGCAGCGCTGCCCCGCCGGCGACACCCCCACCGAGGCGGACCTCCGGCTGTTCACCACCCTGGTCCGCTTCGACGCGGTCTACCACAGCCACTTCAGGTGCAACCGCTGGAAGCTGACGGAGGACCGGGTGCTCCGGGGGTACGCGCGCGACCTGTACCAGACGCCCGGATTCGGCGACACCGTCGACTTCGACCACACCGAGCGGCGTTTCACCAAATGCACACGGGCATCAACCCGACCCGCGCGGTGCCCCTGGGGCCGGACCTGTCCGGCCGGCCGACCCCGCATCACCGCGAGGAGCTGGGCGGCCGGCCGTTCGGTGACGGCACTCCTCCCGGCCCGGTGCGCGCCGAGGAGCGCGGCCCGGCAGCGCACACCCCCTGACCCCCGTTTCCCCATCCCCCACGTACCGAGGAGATCCAAGTGGCGAAGAAGAAGAAGATGTCCCTCGCCTATCAGCCCCTGGGCTTCGTGCTCGGCTGGTCGGGCGGCTGGCTGGCCGGACTCGCCTTCCGCAAGACGTGGATGGCGATCCGGCACGAGGAGGACGCGCCCGACGCGCTGGACAAGGACCGCGGCTGGGGCGAGGTGCTGCTGGCAGCCGCGATCCAGGGCGCCATCTTCGCCGTGGTGCGCAGCGCGGTGGACCGCGCGGGCGCCAAGGCGATCGAGCGTTCTACGGGGGTGTGGCCGTCCTCGGACAAGGGCGGCCGGGACTGAGCGCCGGGGTCAGCCCTGCTTGGGCGCCGTCGGCGGGATGAGGCGCAG
>NZ_JBHYQH010000018.1:0-5217 GCF_042746715.1 Streptomyces sp. NPDC058741
GTTGATAGGCCGGATATGGAAGCACGGTAACGTGTGGAGTTGACCGGTACTAATAGGCCGAGGGCTTGTCCTCAGTTGCTCGCGTCCACTGTGTTAGTTCTGAGACAACGAACAGTTGTCGGCTTTGAGTAGAACAAACAATTGAAGAGTGTGCTTGTTCGCTCGAAACCATTAGGGTTTCGGTGGTTATAGCGTAGGGGAAACGCCCGGTTACATTTCGAACCCGGAAGCTAAGCCTTACAGCGCCGATGGTACTGCAGGGGGGACCCTGTGGGAGAGTAGGACGCCGCCGAACAATCATTGAAAGGGTGGACCCCGAACTTCGGTTCGGGGTCCACCCCTTTTTTGTTGCCCGTCACTTGAAGTTCACATGGCGCAACCAGCATCCACGGCATGGGTACTGCTGCACTGCTCAGAGCCGCCGGCGTCGGACTCGGTGACGAGGTCGTCGTGCCGGCCTTCGGGAACGTCGAGGTCGCCCAGGCCGTGGCCACCGCCGGGGCGCTGCCGGTGTTCGCCGACATAGATCCCGCCACCTACTGCCTCGATGCCTCCGCTGTCGAAGCCGCGGTGACCTCGCGAACGGCGGCGGTGGTGGTCGTCCACCGTTTCGGGCGACTCGCCGACCTGGAGAGGGTGCACGCGGTGGGCCGGCGGCACGGCTTGCTCGTGCTGGAGCACGGGGAGTCCGCGGCGCCGTACGACGAGATGGCCCAGCGTCGGGAGAGAGCGGCCTATCTCGACGCGAAACTGCGGGGTGTGCGGACGCCCGACGGCGGTGACGGACACACCTACCAGCAGTACGTCGTGCGGGTTCCGGGCAACGGGCGACCGGATCGGGACGCCTTCGCACGAGCCGTACGCAGCAGGGGAGTCGACTGCCGTGTGCCGGTGAAGACGCCCGTGCACCGGCTGCCCGAGTTCCGGCGGTTCGTGGCGTTGCCGGAGACGGAGCGGGCCGCCGACGAGACGCTCGCGCTGCCGGTGGACGCGACGCTCACCAAGCGGGACATGCAGCGGATCGTGTCCGCCTGCAATGCCCTCGGAGGGCTGCTGCAGCCGGCCTTCTGACGTGGTTGGGAGCACGGGGCTGTTCGGGGTATGATCTATTTCGTTGCCGCGCGGGAAACCCAGCGGGCGATAGGCCCCTATAGCTCAGTCGGCAGAGCGTCTCCATGGTAAGGAGAAGGTCAACGGTTCGATTCCGTTTGGGGGCTCCAGCAGAAAGGCCCCACCCTCACGGGTGGGGCCTTTCTCGTGTCCTGGTCTTTCCTGTCCTAGTCCTCCTGGAGTTCCGGGACGCGCATCGCCAGGATCGCCATGTCGTCAGACGGGGCGTCCGACGCGAAGCGTTCCACCGCGCGCATGATGCGGGCCGCGACCGCTCCGGCGGTGAGGCCCGTGCAACTCGTGAGGACGTCCGCGAGACCGTCGTCGCCCAGCATGCGGGTGCCCTCGCGGCGTTCGGTGACGCCGTCCGTGACGCAGAGCAGGACATCGCCCGGGTCGAGGGACACCGTCTCCTCGTAGAGCTCCAGGTCGTCGATGACGCCGAGGAGCGGCTGGGGTTCGGCGGCCGCCACGACCGTGCCGTCCTGGCGCAGGCGGAGCGGGAGCGGGTGACCGGCGCAGACGACCTTCAGCTCGGCGCTGCCGTCCTCCTGGGGGCGCATCTCGCCGTAGAGGAGGGTGAGGAAGCGGCTGCGCTCGCCCTCGTCGAGGATGGCGGAGTTGAGGCGCTCCAGGACCGCCGGGCCGCTCAGGCCCTCGCGGGCTAGGAGGCGCAGGGCGTGCCGCGCCAGGCCGGTGACCGCCGCCGCGTTCGGGCCCGTGCCGCAGACGTCGCCGATGGCGAAGCCGTAGGCGCCGTCGCGGATGGGGAAGACGTCGTAGAAGTCGCCGCCGACCTCGTTGCCCTCGCCGGCCGCGCGGTAGATGACCTCGACCTCGACGCCGTCGATCTCGGGGAGCTCCGGGGGCAGCAGGCTGCGCTGGAGTGACTGGCTGATCGCCGTGCGCTCCGAGTAGAGGCGGGCGTTGTCCAGGGCCAGGGCGGCTCGGCGGGAGAGGTCCTCGGCGAGTTCCAGGATCTCCTGGCGGAAGTGCTCGTCGGTCGGCTTACCGAGGGTGAGCATGCCGATGACGCGGTTGCGGGCGACCAGGGGCAGGACGACCGTCTCGCCGCCGACGGCGGAGGCCGTGGCGAGGGTGGGACCGATGCCGGGGGTGACCTGGCGGGTCCGGTTGCCGTTCAGGCCGAGGCTGCGCATGGAACTGCGCAGGGCGGCCTGGTGGGCGATCTCGCCGGGGGCCGTCCAGACGCGGGCGCCGGGGGTGGGGACCGGGTCGGGCGGGGGGACCTTCGACAGCAGGGACTTGATGCCGTCGATGAGTTCCTCGTCCTCGTGCAGGACGTAGGAGAGGTACGGCTCGGAGGCCTGGTCGGCGATGGTGTAGACGGCGCACCAGGTGGCGAGGGTGGGGACCGTCATCTGGGCCATCAGGGCCATGGTCTGGTCGCGGTCCAGGGTGCCGGCCAGCAGGTCTGAGGCCTCGACGAGGAAGCTGAGGGAGCCGCGGCGCAGGCGCTCCAGTTCACCCAGACGGGCGGACTCCACGGCCAGGGCGATGCGGTCGGCGGCGAACTGCAGGCGCAGGGCTTCCTCGTTGGAGTACCGGCCCGGGGACTCGGCGGCGACGCCGAGGGAGCCGGTGAGGCGGCCCTCGACCTTCAGGGGGACGGTGACGACCGAGCGCATGCCCGTGCCGTTCAGCAGCGGGACGGCGCCCGGGACCGCGTTCAGGTCGTCGTGGACGGCGGGCATGCGGGCCGAGCCGTAGCGGCCGGGGCCGGCCTCGACGGGGACGCGGGCGAAGCGCTGGCGGGCGGAGGGGAGGCCGGTGGAGGCGCGGACCTCCAGTTCCGTCTCGTCGTCGGTGGCGAGCAGGAGGAACGCCGAGTCGCCGTCGAGCATGTCGCGGGCGCGTTCGACCGTGCGCTGCAGGAGGCCGTCCAGGTCGTCCGGGGCGGGGGAGCCGATGAAGACCTCGAAGGGGTCGGTGCTCTGGCCCTCGGAGGTGGTCGAGGTGTCGGAGGCGGGGACGCGGGAGGGCGTCTGCAGAACGGCCCGTTCGTGGTCCCGTACCAGCAGGCACACGGTTGACGGCTCGCCGCCGGTGTCGCGGACGCGCAGGTGGGAGGCGTAGACGGGGGTGACGCGGCCGCTCGCGTCGCGGATGCCGTAGCTGCCCTCCCAGCGGGACAGGAGCAGGGCCTCCGCGATGCCGGTGCCGGTGCCGGGGGTGTGCGGCCAGGCGGCGAGGTCGGTGAGGGGTTTACCGGTGACCTGCTCGGCCGGGTGGCCGAAGAGTTCCTCGGAGTCCTCGTTCCAGGCGGTGATGTGGCCGGTGCGGTCGATCTGGACGACGGCGACGCGGACCCTGCCGTCGGCGACGGGGAGCAGGTCGGCGGGCAGGGCCGGGCCGGCCGCGCGGGTGCCCACGGTGCGGGCGGGGAGGTCGAGCTGGAACCAGACGGTCTTGTGGGTGGGCGTGTACTCGACGCCCCAGCGGCCGGCGAGAGCCGCGCAGAGCTGAAGGCCGCGGCCGCCCTCGCGGTCGGGGCTGCCCATGTTGACGGCGGTGCCCTGCAGCGGGATCTCGCGCTCCGGGTAGCGGTCGGCCACCTCGATGCGCGCGCCCTCGTCGCTGCGCAGGCACAGCACGTCGGCGGAGGTACCGGCGTGGACGACGGCGTTGGTCACCAGTTCGCTGGTGAGAACGACGGCGTCGTCGACGATGTCGGCGAAGCCCCAGCCCTGGAGGGTGTCGCGGACGAAGGAGCGGGCGCTGGCGACCGATCGCCCGACGGGATCGAAACTTGCGGCCGCGCGCGCGGTGATCACAGAACTCCTCGACCGGTTCTCGACGTGCTGGTCCGTGGCTTCGGCCGGCTCGCGCCGCTGGCGCGGCAGGCCGTCCGTCGGCTGGGGGTCCGGGGGCTGTCCCCCCGGGATCAGTCCGGTGGTCATGTGTGCGGCCGCCCCTCCGATGCCCGCTCGTCTTCGTGCCACCGCCCAGGCCGGACGGACCGGCGCGGCTGGACAGCCGGATGCAAGGTTACTTACCTTCGCGGTCCGTGCGGATGCCGGTCTGCAGTGTTTCCGTCCTGAGGGTGTGCGGACGGTGTGCGAAGCTGCCGATCTGTCATGGCCTGGTTCGACCGGGGTGAAACACTGGGCAAGCTTCCTGTGAAGGTGCGGGCAGGCGGAGTGACGAAGGCGTGCGGCGGGCAGCAGCCCCCTGGAAACGGCCTGGTGCGCCGGGCGGAGAATACGCAGTAGTAACCGGTGCGCCGAGCGTGGTGGCCCGGGCAGAGCAGTGACGGTCGACCCCTGCGGGAGGGACACAGTGGAGTCTGGCGCAGCGACGCGTGGCACGAGGACGCGCGCGAAAGGCGGACAGTCCCCGAGCAACCAGGGAAAGGCGCGCAACGGCACCACCGAGGTGGACACGGCGGCGCTGAACCGGCTGCTGACCGCTCTGGTGTCGATGCGGGACGGCAACTTCCGCAAGCGGCTCACGGTGTCCGGGGACGGCGTGATGTCGGAGATCGCGGCGGTCTTCAACGAGGTGGCCGACCGGAACCTGCATCTGACGGGTGAACTGTCGCGGGTGCGGCGGATGGTGGGCCGTGAGGGCAAGCTGACCGAGCGGCTGGAGACGGGGGCCTGCGTGGGCTCCTGGGCTGCGGCGATCGACAACTCGAACGCCCTGGTGGACGACCTGGTGCGACCCGTCTCCGAGGTCAGCCGGGTGCTGTCGGCGGTGGCGGAGGGCGATCTGTCGCCGCGCATGGGGCTGCGGACGCAGATCCCGGAGGGGAACGGGCAGCCGCTGCGGGGCGAGTTCCTGAAGGTCGGGCGGACCGTCAACAACCTGGTCGACCAGCTGTCGACGTTCACCGACGAGGTCACGCGGGTGGCCAGTGAGGTGGGCACCGAGGGCAAGCTGGGCGGTCAGGCACGGGTGCGGGGCATGTCGGGGTCGTGGAAGGACCTCACGGACTCCGTGAACACGATGGCGTACCGGCTGACGGCCCAGGTGCGGGACATCGCGCTGGTGACGACGGCGGTCGCCAACGGTGACCTGTCGCGGAAGGTGACCGTGCCCGCGCGCGGCGAGGTCGCGCAGCTGGCCGAGACGATCAACCAGATG
>NZ_JBHYQH010000018.1:5314-132719 GCF_042746715.1 Streptomyces sp. NPDC058741
CGGCAACCTCACCTCCCAGGTGCGCAACATCGCCCAGGTGACGACGGCGGTGGCCCGGGGCGATCTGTCGCAGAAGATCGATGTCGACGCGCGCGGCGAGATCCTGGAGCTGAAGAACACCATCAACACGATGGTCGACCAGCTCTCGGCCTTCGCCGACCAGGTGACCCGGGTCGCGCGCGAGGTGGGCACGGACGGGCGGCTGGGCGGCCAGGCGCAGGTGCCCGGCGTCGCCGGTGTGTGGCGCGACCTGACCGACTCGGTGAACGGCATGGCCGGCAACCTCACGGCGCAGGTGCGCAACATCGCGCAGGTGGCGACGGCGGTGGCGCGGGGTGATCTGTCGCAGAAGATCACCGTGGACGCGCGCGGGGAGATCCTGGAGCTGAAGAACACCCTGAACACGATGGTGGACCAGCTGTCGTCGTTCGCCCAGGAGGTCACACGTGTGGCCCGTGAGGTGGGTACGGAGGGCATCCTGGGCGGTCAGGCCGAGGTGCAGGGCGTCTCCGGCACCTGGAAGGACCTCACCCAGTCCGTGAACGGCATGGCGAACAACCTGACCATCCAGGTCCGCAACATCGCCGAGGTCACGACCGCGGTCGCGCGGGGCGATCTGTCGAAGAAGATCACCGTCGACGCCAAGGGCGAGATCCTGGAGCTGGTCACGACCGTCAACACGATGGTCGACCAGCTGTCGAGCTTCGCCGAGCAGGTGACCCGGGTGGCCCGTGAGGTGGGCACCGAGGGCATTCTCGGCGGCCAGGCGCATGTGCCGGGTGTCACGGGCATCTGGAAGGACCTGAGCGACAACGTCAACCTGATGGCGAAGAACCTCACCACTCAGGTGCGGAACATCTCGCAGGTGTCGGCGGCGGTCGCCAACGGTGACCTGACCCGGCAGGTCACGATCGAGGCGCGCGGTGAGGTGGCGCAGCTCGCGGACACCATCAACACGATGGTCAAGACGCTGAGTTCGTTCGCCGAGCAGGTCACGAAGGTCGCGCGTGAGGTGGGCACGGACGGCATCCTGGGCGGGCAGGCGCACGTGCCCGGTGTGGCGGGGACGTGGAAGGACCTCACCGAGTCGGTGAACCAGATGGCGTCCAACCTGACCGGCCAGGTGCGCAACATCGCCATGGTGACCACGGCCATCGCCAAGGGTGACCTGACGAAGAAGATCGACATCGATGCCCGCGGCGAGATCCTGGAGCTGAAGACGACCATCAACACGATGGTCGACCAGCTGTCGTCGTTCGCCGAGGAGGTCACCCGCGTCGCCCGCGAGGTGGGTACGGAAGGGCAGTTGGGCGGTCAGGCACGCGTGCGTGACGTCGACGGCACCTGGCGGGACCTGACCGAGTCGGTGAACGAGATGGCCGGGAACCTGACCCGGCAGGTGCGTGCCATCGCGCGCGTGGCGACCGCGGTGACCCGGGGCGATCTGAACCTGAAGATCGACGTGGACGCGTCCGGGGAGATCCAGGAACTCCAGGACTACATCAACAAGATGATCGCCAACCTGCGCGACACCACGATCGCCAACAAGGAGCAGGACTGGCTCAAGGGCAACCTGGCCCGGATCTCGGCGCTGATGCAGGGCCGCCGCGACCTGGAGGACGTGGCCTCGCTGATCATGAGCGAGCTGACGCCGGTGGTGTCCGCCCAGCACGGCGCGTTCTTCCTCGCCATGCCGCTCGTCGACGGCGAGGACGTGAACGCCGCCGACGACGACCAGTACGAGCTGCGGATGCTCGGCAGCTACGGCTACTCGATGGGCTCCATGCCGACGTCGTTCCAGCCCGGTGAGACGCTGATCGGGACGGCCGCCACGGAGAAGCGCACGATCCTCATGGAGAGCGCGCCCAGCGGCTACCTGAAGATCTCCTCGGGGCTCGGCGAGGCGCCGCCCGCGCAGGTGATCGTGCTGCCGGTGCTGTTCGAGGGGAAGGTGCTCGGCGTCATCGAGCTGGCGTCCTTCACGCCGTTCACGCAGATCCAGAAGGACTTCCTGAACCAGATCGCGGAGATGATCGCCACCAGCGTCAACACCATCTCCGTCAACACCAAGACCGAGCTGCTGCTGGCGCAGTCCCAGGAGCTGACCGAGCAACTGCGCGAGCGCTCGGCCGAGTTGGAGCAGCGGCAGAAGGCCCTGCAGGCGTCCAACGCCGAACTGGAGGAGAAGGCCGAGCTGCTGGCCCGGCAGAACCGCGACATCGAGGTGAAGAACACCGAGATCGAGGAGGCGCGGCAGGTCCTGGAGGAGCGCGCCGAGCAGCTCGCGGTGTCGATGCGCTACAAGAGCGAGTTCCTGGCCAACATGTCGCACGAGCTGCGTACGCCGCTGAACTCGCTGCTGATCCTGGCCAAGCTGCTCGCCGACAACGCCGAGGGGAACCTCTCCCCGAAGCAGGTCGAGTTCGCCGAGACGATCCACGGGGCCGGCTCGGACCTGCTCCAGCTCATCAACGACATCCTCGACCTGTCGAAGGTCGAGGCGGGAAAGATGGACGTCTCCCCGACGCGGATCGCGCTCGTCCAGCTCGTGGACTACGTGGAGGCCACCTTCCGGCCGCTGACCGCGGAGAAGGGCCTGGACCTGTCGGTGCGGGTGTCGCCGGAGCTGCCGGCCACCCTGCACACCGACGAGCAGCGGCTGCTGCAGGTGCTGCGCAACCTGCTGTCGAACGCGGTCAAGTTCACCGACTCGGGGTCGGTGGAGCTGGTGATCAGGCCGGCCCGGGACGACGTGCCGCAGCGGATCCGGGAGCAGCTGCTGGAGGCCGGGTCGCTGACCGATCCGGACGCCGAGCTGATCGCGTTCTCGGTGACGGACACCGGCATCGGCATCGCGTCCAGCAAGATGCGGGTGATCTTCGAGGCGTTCAAGCAGGCCGACGGCACCACCAGCCGCAAGTACGGCGGGACGGGCCTGGGGCTGTCCATCTCGCGGGAGATCGCGCAGCTGCTCGGCGGTGAGATCCACGCGCAGAGCGAGCCCGGGCGCGGCTCGACGTTCACGCTGTACCTGCCGCTGCACCCCAGTGAGCTGCCGCCGCAGGGCTACCAGCAGCAGCTGCCCTCGCTGGAGGCCGGTGACCTGGTGGCGTCGGCGTCCAGGGTGTCGGATCTGTCGGACGTGGAGGTCGAGACGCCGGCTGAGGTGAAGTCGTACCGCGAGACGCAGAACGGGCCGGCCGCGCTGTTCCGGCGGCGGCGCAGGATGCCCGAGCTGCAGGCGCGCGCGGCGCAGCCGGAGCAGTGGGCGCCCGCGGAGCGGGAGACGGCGCCGAAGACGCAGCGCGGCATCCGCTTCGGCGGGCAGAAGGTGCTGATCGTCGACGACGACATCCGCAACGTCTTCGCGCTGACCAGCGTCCTGGAGCAGCACGGCCTGTCCGTGCTGTACGCCGAGAACGGCCGTGAGGGCATCGAGGTGCTGGAACAGCACGACGACGTGGCGGTCGTGCTGATGGACATCATGATGCCCGAGATGGACGGGTACGCGACGACCACGGCGATCCGGAGGATGCCGCAGTTCGCCGGGCTGCCGATCATCGCGCTGACCGCGAAGGCGATGAAGGGCGACCGCGAGAAGGCGATCGAGTCGGGCGCCTCCGACTACGTCACCAAGCCGGTCGACCCCGATCACCTGCTCACGGTGATGGATCAGTGGATGCGGGGGGAATGAGGGAAGCGTCGGGCCGTCGCGCGAGCGTGGCGGGAAGGTTTGGTGTCCACGCGGTGTCGCCGACTCGATGTGCGCACGGTCGTCTAGAAGGACGAGATCCGGGGAACCTTCTGATCTCCTGCGGCGTTTCCGCTACGTGCACGACGGTATGCACAGTGACATCGCGGTGACAGGGTGTGTCGACAGGCGGGGTGCGGCTACGATGACCGGCACAAGGACGGGCGGCGCAAGGGAGTCGTCCCCTGGGGCGGCACCCACCGGTGCATCCTCAGGTCCTGCGGACAGGGGAGGCCCCACGCCGGGGCGAGGAGGGCGGGCCATGGTGCAGAAGGCCAAGATCCTCCTGGTCGATGACCGGCCGGAGAATCTGCTGGCGCTGGAGGCGATCCTCTCTGCGCTCGATCAGACGCTGGTGCGGGCATCGTCCGGGGAGGAAGCGCTCAAAGCGCTGCTCACGGACGACTTCGCGGTCATCCTGCTGGACGTCCAGATGCCGGGCATGGACGGCTTCGAGACGGCGGCGCACATCAAGCGGCGCGAGCGGACCCGGGACATCCCGATCATCTTCCTGACGGCGATCAACCACGGGCCGCACCACACCTTCCGGGGGTACGCGGCCGGAGCGGTCGACTACATCTCCAAGCCGTTCGACCCGTGGGTGCTGCGCGCGAAGGTCTCCGTCTTCGTCGAGCTGTACATGAAGAACTGCCAGCTGCGCGAACAGGCGTCGCTGCTGCGGCTGCAGTTGGAGGGCAACGGCAAGGACGCGGGCGGCGAGGCGAAGGAGCCGGCCGGTCTGCTCGCGGAGCTCTCCGCGCGGCTCGCGGCCGTCGAGGAGCAGGCCGAGGCGCTGACGAAGCAGCTCAACGACGACTCGACGGACGCCGCGGCGGTGGCCACGGCCGCTCATCTGGAGCGCAAGCTCACGGGGTTGCGGCGGGCGCTGGACGCCCTGGAGCCGGGCACCGGGAGCACTTCCTCGGTGTCCTCGCAGAACTGAGGGGCGTACGGGCGGCGTTGTCCGACCGTGAGCGCGCGTCAGTTTCGTGCCCTTTCTGGAGCGACACGAACGGGTGAAGCCGTGGGCACACGTGTCCCCCGTCGTCTCCCCCGGTAACCTCACACCCATGGCCTCACGTCCCTCCGCAGCCAAGAAGCCGCCCGCGAAGAAGGCGGCCCCGAAGGCTCCGGCGAAGAAGGCCGCTGCCAAGAAGGCTCCCGTGAAGAAGGCGCCCGCCCGCAAGGCCGCGGCCAGGAAGGTGGCGCCCAGACCGGCACCGAGCCCTACCGGCGGCGTCTACCGGCTCGTGCGCGCCGTATGGCTCGGCGTGGCGCACGCCGTCGGAGCCGTGTTCCGCGGGGTGGGGCAGGGCGCCAAGAACCTGGACCCCGCCCACCGCAAGGACGGTGTCGCCCTGCTGCTGCTCGGTGTCGCGCTGATCGTCGCCGCGGGCACCTGGGCCGATCTGAAGGGTCCCGTGGGCGACCTGGTCGAGATCCTGGTCACCGGCGCCTTCGGCCGGCTCGATCTGCTCGTCCCGATACTGCTCGCCGTCATCGCCGTACGCTTCATCCGCCACCCGGAGAAGCCCGAGGCCAACGGAAGCATCGTCATCGGCCTGTCCGCGCTGGTCATCGGCGTCCTCGGCCAGGTCCACATCGCGTGCGGCTCACCCGCGCGCGACGACGGCATGCAGGCCATAAGGGACGCCGGCGGCCTCATCGGCTGGGCGACGGCGACCCCGCTGTCGTACACGATGGGCGACGTGCTGGCCGTTCCGCTGCTGGTGCTGCTGACGGTCTTCGGGCTGCTGGTGGTCACGGCCACCCCGGTCAACGCCATCCCGCAGCGGCTGCGGCTGCTCGGCGTGCGGCTCGGGCTCCTGCGCGACCCCGTCGAGGACGAGTTCGGCGAGGACGACGAGCGCTACGAGGAGCAGTGGCGCGAGGCCCTGCCCGCGCGCCCGCGCGGCCGGCGGGCCCCGGCGCCCGCGGCGTACGACCCCGACCACGCCGAGCAGGAGGCACTGTCGCAGCGACGCGGCCGTCCCCGGCGGTCGGCCGTGCCGCAGCCTGAGAACCGGCCCAGGGACGCCGTGGACGTCGCCGCCGCGGCGGCCGCCGCGCTCGACGGCGCCGTGCTGCACGGGATGCCGCCCTCACCGGTCGTCGCCGACCTCACCCAGGGCGTGCGGCCGGGCGACCAGGAGGCGACCACCCCGACGCCCGTGCCCGCCGCCCGTCCCCGGCAGGACCAGCCGGCGCAGGACAGGCCCGAGCCGCAGAAGCCGAGGCCGGGCGTCCGCGACCTCACCAAGGCCCCGCCGGCCGAGCCCCGCGACCTGCCCGCGCGCGCGGAGCAGCTCCAGCTCTCCGGTGACATCACGTACGCGCTGCCCTCGCTCGACCTGCTGGAGCGCGGCGGCCCGGGCAAGGCGCGCAGCGCCGCCAACGACGCCATAGTCGCCGCGCTGACCACCGTCTTCACCGAGTTCAAGGTCGACGCCCGGGTCACCGGCTTCACCCGCGGGCCGACGGTCACGCGCTACGAGGTCGAGCTCGGCCCCGCCGTGAAGGTCGAGCGGATCACCGCGCTGGCGAAGAACATCGCCTACGCCGTCGCCTCCCCGGACGTGCGGATCATCTCCCCGATCCCCGGCAAGTCCGCGGTCGGCATCGAGATCCCCAACACCGACCGGGAGATGGTCAACCTCGGCGACGTGCTGCGCCTGGCGGAGTCCGCCGAGGACGACGACCCGATGCTGGTGGCGTTCGGCAAGGACGTCGAGGGCGGCTACGTCATGCACTCGCTGGCGAAGATGCCGCACATGCTGGTCGCCGGCGCCACCGGCTCCGGCAAGTCGTCCTGCATCAACTGCCTGATCACCTCGGTCATGATGCGGGCGACCCCCGAAAACGTCCGGATGATCCTCGTCGACCCCAAGCGCGTCGAGCTGACGGCCTACGAGGGCATCCCGCACCTGATCACGCCGATCATCACGAATCCCAAGCGGGCCGCCGAGGCGCTCCAGTGGGTCGTGCGCGAGATGGACCTGCGCTACGACGACCTGGCCGCCTACGGCTACCGGCACATCGACGACTTCAACAAGGCGGTGCGCGAGGGCAGGGTCAAGCCGCCCGAGGGCAGCGAGCGCGAGCTCCAGCCGTACCCGTACCTGCTGGTCATCGTCGACGAGCTCGCCGACCTGATGATGGTGGCGCCGCGGGACGTCGAGGACGCGATCGTGCGCATCACGCAGCTCGCCCGCGCCGCCGGCATCCACCTGGTGCTCGCCACGCAGCGGCCGTCGGTGGACGTCGTCACCGGTCTGATCAAGGCGAACGTGCCCTCCCGGCTCGCCTTCGCCACCTCCTCGCTAGCCGACTCGCGCGTCATCCTCGACCAGCCGGGCGCCGAGAAGCTCATCGGCAAGGGCGACGGGCTGTTCCTGCCGATGGGGGCCAACAAGCCCACCCGTATGCAGGGCGCCTTCGTCACCGAGGAGGAGATCGCCGGGATCGTCCGCCACTGCAAGGAGCAGATGACGCCCGTCTTCCGGGACGACGTCGTGGTGGGCACCAAGCAGAAGAAGGAGATCGACGAGGACATCGGCGACGACCTCGACCTGCTGTGCCAGGCGGCCGAGCTGGTCGTCTCCACGCAGTTCGGCTCGACGTCCATGCTCCAGCGCAAGCTGCGCGTCGGCTTCGCCAAGGCAGGACGGCTGATGGACCTCATGGAGTCCCGGAACATCGTGGGACCGAGTGAGGGGTCGAAGGCACGTGACGTTCTTGTGAAGCCTGATGAGCTGGATGGCGTGCTCGCCCTGATCCGGGGGGAGTCTGAAGGGTAGGGAAACGAGACACGGTGATCGCCTCACGGGGCGTTACGTCAGACGGGTGTCCTGATCGTGACGCATCCGTGAGGGAACACCGGGCAACCGTTTCCCTTCGGCGTACGTCAAGTTGTGCGAAGCGACATGCCGTGAATCCGCCATCGGACTGTCGGGCCATTCCGATGGCGTACAAAGTGTCACCGCCCGGTTGCCCCACCGTTTTGTACCCCCCCTAGACTGAACTTCCAGCACAGGCGGCTACACGCTCGAAAGGCGCCCCCGTGTCCATCGGCAACTCCCCTGAAGACGAGCGTCCGTTCGAAGACGAGCACGTCGAAGCAGACAGTGAGGAAGCCCGCCCCTCCATCGGCACCGTCCTGCGGCAGGCCCGTATCGCCGCCGGGCTGACCGTCGACGACGTCAGTAGCGCCACCCGGGTCCGCATCAACATCGTGCACGCGATCGAGGCGGACGACTTCAGCCCCTGCGGCGGTGACGTCTACGCCCGCGGGCACATCAGGACCCTGGCCAAGGCCGTCCACCTCGACCCCGAGGCGCTGCTCGCGCAGTACGGCGACGAGCACGGCGGACGCCCGGCGCCGACCTCGGCAGCCCCCCTCTTCGAGGCGGAGCGCATCCGTCCGGAGCGGCGCGGTCCCAACTGGACCGCGGCCATGGTCGCCGCGATCGTCGCCGTGATCGGCTTCGTCGGGTTCACCCTGTTCCAGGGCGGCGACGACAGCGGCGACGGCGCGACCGTGGCCGAGGGCTCCTCGCCCAGCGACTCCGCCTCCCCGACCACCAAGACCAAGAAGCCCGCCGACCCCGAGCCCCAGCCTTCGGACAGCGCCATCGCGGCCGCCCCGCAGGACAAGGTGACCGTCCGGGTGGCTGCCACCGACGGCCGCAGCTGGATCGCCGCCAAGGACCACAACGGCCGGATGCTGTTCGACGGCGTCCTCAAGCAGGGCGACACCAAGACCTTTCAGGACACCTCCAAGATCAACCTCGTCCTCGGCGACGCCGGCGCGATCGACCTCTTCGTCAACGGCAAGAGGATCGAAGAGGACTTCCAGCCGGGTTCCGTCGAACGCCTGACCTACACCAAGGGCGACCCCGAAGCCGGGTGACCGGCCCGAAGGGGTGCGGAACGTACGGGGTTGGCCGTGATCGGCCAACCCCGTCGACGTGGGGTGTCAGCGGGACGAAGTAGTCTTGAGCCCATGCCTGAACGCCGTACCGTCGCACTGGTCACCCTTGGCTGCGCCCGTAACGAGGTGGACTCGGAGGAGCTCGCAGGCCGTTTGGAGGCGGACGGCTGGCAGCTCGTGGAGGACGCCGGGGACGCGGACGTCGCCGTCGTGAACACCTGCGGCTTCGTCGAAGCCGCCAAGAAGGACTCCGTCGACGCCCTCCTGGAAGCCAACGATCTCAAGGGACACGGCAGAACCCAGGCCGTCGTGGCGGTCGGCTGCATGGCCGAGCGCTACGGCAAGGAACTCGCCGAGGCCCTCCCGGAAGCCGACGGCGTGCTCGGGTTCGACGACTACTCGCACATCTCCGACCGCCTCCAGACCATCCTGTCCGGCGGCGTCCACGCCTCGCACACCCCGCGCGACCGGCGCAAGCTGCTGCCCATCAGCCCCGCCCAGCGACAGGAGTCGGCCGCCGAGGTCGCCCTGCCGGGGCACGCCCCCGCCGACCTCCCGGCGGGCCTCGCTCCGGCGTCCGGCCCCCGCGCGCCCCTGCGCCGGCGGCTGGACGGCTCCCCGGTCGCCTCCGTGAAGCTCGCCTCCGGCTGCGACCGGCGCTGCTCCTTCTGCGCCATCCCGTCCTTCCGCGGCTCCTTCATCTCGCGCCGCCCGAGCGACGTGCTCAACGAGACGCGGTGGCTGGCCGAGCAGGGCGTCAAGGAGGTCATGCTGGTCTCCGAGAACAACACCTCCTACGGCAAGGACCTGGGCGACATCCGCCTGCTGGAGTCGCTGCTGCCCGAGCTCGCCGAGGTCGACGGCATCGAGCGGGTCCGCGTCAGCTACCTCCAGCCGGCCGAGATGCGGCCCGGCCTGATCGACGTGCTGACCTCGACCCCTAAGGTCGCGCCCTACTTCGACCTGTCCTTCCAGCACTCCGCGCCCGGCGTGCTGCGCGCCATGCGCCGCTTCGGCGACACCGACCGGTTCCTGGAACTGCTCGACACCATCCGGAGCAAGGCGCCCGAGGCCGGTGTGCGCTCCAACTTCATCGTCGGCTTCCCCGGCGAGAGCGAGGCCGACCTCGCCGAACTGGAGCGCTTCCTGAACGGCGCCCGCCTCGACGCCATCGGCGTCTTCGGCTACTCCGACGAGGAGGGCACCGAGGCGGCGGCCTACGACGACAAGCTCCACGAGGACGTCGTCGCCGAGCGGCTGGCCCGCGTCTCGCGGCTCGCCGAGGAGCTCGTCTCGCAGCGCGCCGAGGAGCGCGTCGGCCAGACCGTCCACGTCCTCGTCGAGTCCGTCGACGACGAGGAGGGCGTCCACGGCCGCGCCGAGCACCAGGCGCCCGAGACGGACGGCCAGGTGCTGCTCACGAGCGGCACGGGCCTGAGCGCCGGCCGTATGGTCGAGGCGAAGGTGGTCGGCACGGAAGGTGTCGACCTGGTGGCCGAGCCCCTGCAGAGCTCGTTCGCGTCGCCTGCGTGGAGTGAGGAGGCGGGCAGATGACGGGTGTCCCGGCATCCGCGGCGGGAGGTGCCTCCGGCGCGAGGAGGGCCGTGGCCGGTGCCGCGCCCGCGTCCTCCACGGCCGCGGGAGCGGTGCCCGGAGCGGCGCTGGGACGTGCGGCCGCCCGGTCGGCCGACGGCGGGGCGTCCGGTGCGGGGGGACCCGGTGGCGCCTCCGGTGCGGGACCCGGCCAGGGCACGGGCGAGGCGTTCGAGGCGCAGCCTGGTACGGGCCCCGCCGGGGTGTCCGAGGCGGGGAGTGCCGTGGCCGTTCCCGGGGCGTCCGGCGCGGGGTCCGGTGCGGCCGCCGCCGGTGCGGGCCCGGAGGGACCCGGAGCCCCGGAGCCGCGGCCCGGAGTGTCCGAGGGCGCGGGGGTGCCAGAGGGGCCGTGCGTCGAGGCCCAGGGGGACGGGAAGACACCGCGCGGCGCGAAGCTGGCGGCCGCCGCCGTCAACCAGGCCAGCGTCTGGAACATCGCCAACCTGCTGACCATGCTCCGGCTCGTCCTCGTACCGGGGTTCGTGGCGCTGATCCTGGCGAACGGCGGCTACGACCCCGCCTGGCGGTCGTTCGCCTGGGCGGCCTTCGCCATCGCCATGATCACCGACCTCTTCGACGGTCACCTGGCCCGCACCTACAACCTGGTGACGGACTTCGGGAAGATCGCCGACCCCATCGCCGACAAGGCGATCATGGGAGCGGCGCTGATCTGCCTGTCCGTGCTCGGGGACCTGCCCTGGTGGGTGACCGGCGTCATCCTCGGGCGGGAACTCGGCATCACCCTGCTGCGTTTCTGGGTCATCCGGTACGGGGTCATCCCCGCGAGCCGCGGAGGCAAGCTCAAGACCCTCACCCAGGGCGTGGCCGTGGGCATGTACGTGCTGGCGCTGACGGGGTGGCTGGCCACGCTGAGATGGTGGGTGATGGCCGCGGCGGTCGTACTGACCGTCGTGACCGGGCTCGACTATGTGAAACAGGCCATTGTGCTGCGCCGGCAGGGAATCGCCGCGCGCGAGGCCGCGTTGGAGGAGAAGCAAGCGTGAGTTCCACGGCCACCCACGTGGTGCGACTACTCACAGTGAAGGGCGAGACGCTCGCCGTCGCGGAGTCGCTGACCGGTGGCCTCGTGGCAGCGGAGGTCACGTCGGTCCCCGGGGCGTCCAAGGTCTTCCGGGGCTCGGTGACGGCCTACGCCACCGACCTGAAGCACGAACTGCTCGGTGTCGACGCCACTCTCCTGGCGGCACGCGGAGCGGTGGATGCGCAGGTCGCGGCCCAGATGGCGGCGGGCGTCCGCAAGGCGCTCGGCACCGACTGGGGTATCGCGACCACCGGCGTCGCCGGTCCGGAGCAACAGGACGGCCGGCCGGTCGGCACGGTCTTCGTGGCCGTGCACGGGCCTTTCACGCCGGATTCCCGGTCTGCCCGCGGCGGAAAGGTGGAGGCTCTGCGGTTGAACGGCGACCGCGCGGAAATTCGTAGAGAGAGTGTACGGAGCGTACTCGCACTGCTCTTCAAGGAGCTTGCGGGCGAACAGACTGGGAATGAGCGGGCACAGGATACGGAACGGAACGGGGGGTTTTGATGTTTGCAGCCCTGAGTGAACACGACATCGCTCCCCGCACGGCCGCGGCGCAAGGCGGTACGGTGGGGCGTAATGGATGCGGCTACGCGGTCCGAGGAGGGAGCCACCGATGATTCTGCTCCGTCGCCTGCTGGGTGACGTGCTGCGTCGGCAGCGCCAGCGCCAGGGCCGTACTCTGCGCGAAGTCTCCTCGTCCGCCCGAGTCTCACTCGGCTATCTCTCCGAGGTGGAGCGGGGGCAGAAGGAGGCTTCCTCCGAGCTGCTCTCCGCCATCTGCGACGCGTTGGACGTACGGATGTCCGAGCTCATGCGGGAAGTGAGCGACGAGCTCGCCCTCGCCGAGCTGGCCCAGTCTGCAGCGGCCACCCCCAGCGAGCCTGTGCCCACGCCGGTACGACCGATGCTCGGTTCCGTCTCGGTGACCGGCGTGCCACCGGAACGGGTGACCATCAAGGCGCCTGCCGAAGCGGTGAACGTCGTCGCCGCGTGAGGCTCCGCGCTCGCGCGACCTGAACGAGGCCCCGGCCGGGCCTCTCCGGGAGATCCGGAGGGGTGCCGCCCGGGGCTTTCGCACGTCTGCCGCCCTCGGGCGGCTCGCGCCTCCCACGCCTGACGACACGTGTCCGGTATGCGTGCGTTTGCCGGTGCGGCGTCCGGCCGTCATCGTTGAAGGGATCGCCGGGGGACAGTCCACGGAGGTGCTGATGTACGTCGTGAAGAGCCCGTTGTCGGACGCGAACCTCAAGGTCGTCTCCGAAGCGCTGCAGGGCGCCCTCGTCGACCTGGTGGACCTCGCCCTCGTGGCGAAGCAGATCCACTGGAACGTGGTGGGGCCGCGTTTCCGCTCCGTGCATCTCCAGCTCGACGAGGTCGTCGACACCGCGCGGAGGTACTCCGACACCGTGGCGGAGCGGGCCGCGGCCCTCGGTATCTCGCCCGACGGGCGGGCCGCGACGGTGGCCGTGGGCAGCGGCATCGGCGTGACGCCCGAGGGGTGGGTGGACGACACGGCCGCCGTCGGGACACTCGTCGAGGCACTGGGCGCCGTCATCACCCGGATGCGGGAGCGGGTCGGGTCGACCGCTGATCCCGATCCGGTGAGCCAGGACATCTTCATCCAGATCACGGCGGACCTGGAGAAGCATCACTGGATGTTCCAGGCCGAGAACGGGTGACGCGAGCCGGCGCGGCAGCGGCAGGCGGATCGGCCCCGCGGCCGGCCAGGGGTCTCGTACGTGCGGGCCGCGCGGCCCGGTGCCTGCGCGGTGTGCGCGGCATACGGAGTGCGGGCCGCGTGCGGGATACGCGCGGCGCGCGGGGCATCCGAGGAGCTCGTGGCCCGGGGAATGCACCGGTGTACGGGTCGTGCGCCCTGCCTCCGCGCCCGGGTTGCCGCATACCGTCTGGCCGGAGGTGGCGGCCATGGCGGCGATAGGGCGCTGGGGGGTCCGCGCGACCGTGCTCGGTCTCGGAGGGCTGTGGTGGTGGGCCGTCGTGCGGCTGGTGGCGGTGCCCGGGGCCGGGGTGCTGGAGGCGGCGGTCGCGGCCGGAGGGTGGGGGCTGAGCGTACTGCCGGTTCACTGCGTGCCCAAGGGGCGGGCGAGTGGTGCTCTGGACGCGGGGCGGTGGCGGAGGCTGTGGGGGCTCGGGGGCGGGACGGGGTGCCGCGGAGGGGCTGAGGGGAGGGCAGGGGGTGCCGAGGGTACGGACAGGCAGGGGGCGATCCTGCGCGTGGGCCGGACGGGTCGTCAGTTGATCGCGTCGTGCCGGATGCGCCGGGTGGGAGCCGGGGCCGGGCCCGGCTGGCAGGTGGGGCACCAGTACGTGGGGCGGTCGCGGGAGCCGTCGCCCTGGTCGGCGTCCCGGATGGGCGTGCGGCAGCGCAGGCATGGCCGGGGGGAGCGGCCGTAGACGAAGAGGTCCTGACCGCGGCGGCCCGTCGTGCTGCGGATCGGGCGGTCGCGGTTCGCCTCCAGCAGCTTCTTGGCCAGGACCGGCAGCTTCGCGGCCCGGTCGGCCGGCAGGTCGCCCACGGGGAGCCAGGGGGTGACGCGGAGCAGGAAGCAGAGCTCGCACTTGTAGACGTTGCCGATGCCGGCCAGGTTGCGCTGGTCCAGCAGGGCCTCGCCGAGGGGGCGTGCGGGGGCCTGCAAGAGGTTGGCGAGGGCACGGTCGGGGTCCCAGTCCGGACCCAGGAGGTCGGGGCCGAGATGGCCCACCGCGCGGTGTTCCTCTGTGGTGCGCAGGAGTTCGAGCACGGGAAGGCGGTAGCCGACGGCTGTGCGGTCCGCGTTGCCGAGGATCGCCCGGATCTGGTGCCCGGGGCCGCCGGTCCACCGCCTGCCGTTCTCGTAGATCTTCCAGGCGCCGTCCATCCGCAGATGGGAGTGGAGGGTCAGACCGCCCTCGACGCGGGTGAGGAGGTGCTTGCCGCGCGCGGTGACGTCCAGGACCCTGCGGCCCGTGAGGTCGGCCGTGGCGAAGCGGGGCACCCGGAGGTCGCTGCGGGTCAGCACCTCGTCGGCGAGGGCGCTGTGCAGGCGTTTCGCGGTCTGCCAGACCGTGTCTCCTTCGGGCATGGGTCAAGGGTGGCACGGGGGCGGGTGTTCGGGGGGTACGGCGGTGAGGGGCGGGCCGTGTGTGGGGTGCTGCGGGGTCGTGGGAGGCCTCCGGGGGTGATCGTCAGGCGCGCAGGCGGAGCCCGCGGGGAGTCGCGACGAAACCCGCGCCTTCCAGGAGGCCGCCGATGACAGAGGTCAGAGCCTGGGCGCCGTTGACGCGCTCGACGGTCACCGTGCCGAGGGAGCCCGCTCGGGCCGCCGAGGCGAGGGCCTCGGCGGCCGGGCGCAGGCGGGGATCGTCGGTGGGGTCGCCGTCCGGGTCGGTGGGCCAGGCGAGCAGGGTCTTGCCGCCGCGCTCCATGTAGAGCGTCAGCTCACCGTCCACCAGCACCACCAGGGAGCCCGCTTTGCGGCCCGGCTTGTGCCCGGCGCCGGACGGGGGCTCGGGCCAGGGCAGGGCGGCGCCGTAGGCGTTCGCCGGGTCGGCGGCGGCGAGGACGACGGCACGGGACCCGTCGGGACGGGAGCGGCCGCCCGGGAGGCCCGAGCCGTGGGGTGCGCGTCCGCCGTTCTGCCAGGGCGGGGCGCTCTGCGGTGCGCGGTCGCGGGGCGAGACCCACTCGTCGCGGGACGGCCGGGCGGTGTCGAAGGGGCCGCTACCCAGGGCGGGGAAGCCGTCGGGGCCGGGGTCGCCGGTGTGGTCGCTGCTGGGGGCGGAGTCGTCCGGTCCGGCGAAGTCGTGCGCGGGGAACGGGTCGGGGTCGAGGCCCGGGGGAGGGCCGGGCAGGTCCTCGCCGCGGTCGCGGGCGTTGGACACCGCGCGCAGACGGTCCACCGCGCCGTCCATCGCGAACTGCGCGGCGCCGAGCCCCTCCACCACGTAGCCGCGGCGGGCCTGGCCGCTCTCCTCGAAGACGGACAGCACGCGGTACGTCGCCGAGAAGCCACCCTCGACGCCCTCCGCCGAGACCGCGCCCCGCGTGACGACGCCGTGCCGGTCGAGGAGGGTGCGGGCGAGGGCGTGGGCGCGCACGGTGGGGTCGGGCTCGTGCGCGGGGAGCAGCGACCAGCGGCCGGCGACCGTGGGCGGGCCGGAGCGGGACGCCGTACGGGCCGCGGCCGTGAGGGAGCCGTAGCGGCCGCGCGGGACGGAACGCTTGGCGCGGTGCGCCGTGGAGCCCGCCGTGCGGCCCGAGCCGAGCAGGGCGCGCAGGGGCGTGAGCGTGTCGTTGGTCAGACGGCCGGACCAGGCCAGGTCCCACAGCGCGTCGGCCAGCTGCGGATCGCCGGCCTCCGGGTGGGTGGCCCGCACCCGGTCGGCGATCTGACGGAAGAACAGGCCGTAGCCGCCGGAGAGGGCGTCCAGGACGGACCGGTGGAGGGCGGTCAGCTCCAACGGGTGCGGGGGTGGCAGGAGCAGGGGGGCCGCGTCGGCCAGGTAGAGGCAGACCCAGCCGTCCTTGCCGGGGAGGGAACCCGCCCCCGCCCAGACGACCTCCCCGGTGGCGGTGAGTTCGTCCAGCATCGCCGGGGTGTAGTTCGCGACCCGGGAGGGCAGGACGAGCTTCTCCAGGGCGGAGGCCGGCACGGAGGCGCCCTGCAGTTGCTCGATGGCGCGCACCAAGCCGTCGACGCCGCGCAGGGAGTGCCCCCTGCCGATGTGCTGCCACTGGGGGAGGAACTGGGCGAGCGCGGCCGGAGGCACCGGCTCCAGTTCGTGCCGCAGCGCGGCGAGGGAGCGGCGGCGCAGGCGGCGCAGCACGGCCGCGTCGCACCACTCCTGGCCGATCCCGGCCGGGTGGAACTCGCCCTGGACGACCCGGCCCGCCGCGGCGAGCCGCTGGAGGGCGCCCTCGGTGACGGCCACGCCCAGGCCGAAACGCGCCGCGGCCGTCGCCGAGGTGAACGGGCCGTGGGTGCGCGCGTAGCGGGCGAGGAGGTCGCCGAGCGGATCCTTGACGGGCTCGGTGAAGGCCTCGGGGACGCCGACGGGCAGCGCCGTGCCCAGCGCGTCACGCAGTCGGCCCGCGTCCTCGATGGCCGCCCAGTGGCCGGCACCCGCGATCCGGACCCGGATGGCGCGGCGGGCGCCGGCGAGCTCCTCGGCCCAGTGCGGCTCCGCGCCCCGTTCGGTGAGCTCCGCGTCCGTGAGCGGGCCGAGGACGCGGAGCAGGTCCGCGACGCCCTCGGCGTCCTTGACCCGGCGGTCCTCCGTGAGCCACCGCAGCTCACGCTCGAGCTCGGTCAGCACCTCCGCGTCGAGCAGTTCGCGCAGCTCCGCCTGGCCCAGCAGCTCGGCCAGCAACCGGGAGTCCAGCGACAGGGCGGCGGCGCGGCGCTCGGCGAGCGGGGAGTCGCCCTCGTACAGGAACTGGGCGACGTAGCCGAACAGGAGGGAGCGCGCGAAGGGGGACGGCTCCGGGGTGGTGACCTCGACGAGGCGGACCTTGCGGGACTCCAGGTCGCCCATCAGCTCGACGAGGCCGGGAACGTCGAAGACGTCCTGGAGGCACTCGCGGACCGCCTCCAGCACGATCGGGAACGAGCCGAACCCGCTCGCCACCTGCAGCAGCTGGGAGGCGCGCTGCCGCTGCTGCCACAGCGGGGTGCGCTTGCCCGGGTTGCGGCGCGGCAGCAACAGCGCGCGGGCGGCGCACTCGCGGAAACGCGAGGCGAACAGAGCCGAACCGCCCACCTGGTCGGTGACGACCTGGTCGACCTCGCCCTTGTCGAACACGACGTCGGCGGCGCTCACCGGTGCCTGATCGGCGTCGTACTCCCGGCCCGCCTTCACGGGCTCCTGGTCCAGCAGGTCCAGGCCCATCAGGTCCGCGTCCGGCAGGCGCAGCACGATGCCGTCGTCGGCGTGCATGACCTGCGCGTCCATGCCGTACCGCTCGGAGAGCTTCGCGCCGAGGGCGAGCGCCCAGGGGGCGTGCACCTGGGCTCCGAAGGGGGAGTGGACCACGACCCGCCAGTCGCCGAGCTCGTCGCGGAAGCGCTCCACGACGATCGTCCGGTCGTCGGGGATGTGGCCGCAGGCCTCGCGCTGCTCGTCCAGGTACGACAGCACGTTGTCCGCCGCCCAGGCGTCCAGGCCGGCGGCGACGAGGCGGAGCCGGGCGTCGTCCTCGCCCAGCGAACCGACCTCGCGCAGGAAAGCCCCCACCGCCCGGCCCAGCTCCAGCGGCCGTCCCAGCTGGTCGCCCTTCCAGAACGGCAGCCGGCCCGGTACGCCCGGGGCCGGGGAGACCAGGACGCGGTCGCGGGTGATGTCCTCGATGCGCCAGGAGCTCGTGCCGAGGGTGAACACGTCGCCGACGCGGGACTCGTAGACCATCTCCTCGTCGAGCTCGCCGACCCGGCCGCCGCCCTTCTTCGGGTCGGCTCCGGCGAGGAAGACGCCGAAGAGACCGCGGTCGGGGATCGTGCCCCCGGAGGTGACGGCGAGGCGCTGGGCGCCGGGGCGGCCGGTGATCTCGCCGGTGACGCGGTCCCACACCACGCGCGGGCGCAGCTCCGCGAACGCGTCGGACGGGTAGCGGCCGGCCAGCATGTCCAGGACCGCGGCGAAGGCTGACTCGGGGAGCGAGGCGAAGGGGGCGGCGCGGCGGACGGCGGCCAGGAGGTCGTCGAACTGCCACGTGTCCATGGCCGTCATGGCGACGACCTGCTGGGCCAGGACGTCCAGGGGGTTGGCGGGCACCCTGAGGGACTCGATCGCGCCCGTGCGCATGCGCTCGGTGACCACCGCCGCCTGGACCAGGTCGCCGCGGTACTTCGGGAAGACCACGCCGGTGGACACGGCGCCCACCTGGTGCCCCGCGCGGCCGACGCGTTGGAGGCCGGAGGCGACCGAGGGCGGGGACTCGACCTGGACCACGAGGTCGACCGCGCCCATGTCGATGCCCAGTTCGAGGCTGGACGTGGCCACGACCGCCGGGAGGCGGCCGGCCTTGAGGTCCTCCTCGACCTGGGCGCGCTGCTCCTTGGAGACCGAGCCGTGGTGGGCGCGGGCGATGACCTGCGGAGCGCCCTGGACCGCTCCCGAGCCGCCCATGAGCTCGGCGGGGGAGTGGTGCTCGTCGAGGGGCTCGCCCGTGGCCCGCTCGTACGCGATCTCGTTCAGGCGGTTGCACAGGCGCTCCGCGAGGCGGCGGGAGTTCGCGAAGACGATCGTGGAGCGGTGGGACTGGACCAGGTCGGTGATGCGCTCCTCGACGTGCGGCCAGATCGACGGGCGCTCGGCGCCCTCCGAGCCGTCCGACACCGGGGAGCCGCCCAGCTCGCCCAGGTCCTCCACGGGGACGACCACGGACAGGTCGAACTCCTTGCCCGACTCCGGCTGGACGATCTCCACCTTGCGGCGGGGCGAGAGGAACCGGGCCACCTCGTCGACCGGGCGGACCGTCGCGGACAGGCCGATGCGGCGGGCGGGCTTCGGCAGGAGGTCGTCCAGGCGCTCCAGGGAGAGCGCGAGGTGGGCGCCGCGCTTGGTGCCGGCGACCGCGTGCACCTCGTCCAGGATCACCGTGTCGACACCGGCGAGGGCGTCGCGCGTGGCCGACGTGAGCATCAGGAACAGCGACTCGGGCGTCGTGATCAGGATGTCCGGCGGGCGCGTGGCCAGGGCGCGGCGCTCGGCCGGCGGGGTGTCGCCCGAGCGAATCCCCACCGTGACCTCGGGCTCCGGCAGCCCCATTCGCACGGACTCCTGGCGGATGCCGGTCAGGGGGCTGCGGAGATTGCGCTCGACGTCCACTGCCAGGGCCTTGAGGGGGGAGACGTACAGAACGCGGCAGCGCTTCTTGGGGTCGGCCGGGGGTGGGGTCGAGGCGAGCTGGTCCAGGGCGGCGAGGAAGGCGGCCAGGGTCTTCCCGGAGCCGGTGGGGGCCACGACCAGCACGTCCGAGCCCTCGTGGATGGCCTGCCACGCGCCGGCCTGGGCCGTGGTGGGCGCGGGGAACGCGCCCGTGAACCAGGCGCGGGTCGCGGGGGAGAAGCCGTCCAGAGGGCCGGGCACTGTGCTGGGCATGCGTCCATCGTGCACCCCTGCGCTGACATCGGGGCGTCGCGGCGGTCCGGCCCGCCCTTTCGCAGACGGCCGGTGCGCCGCCGGAGAAGGCCGGTGCGGTGTGCCGGGCCCGCGGTTGACCATCGGGACGCGCTGCGAACGTGCGGTGGGCTTGTCCGACAATGCACGTATGAGCGAGCGTGCGCGGCACTGGCAGTACGAGGAACTGCCCGGAGTCGATCTGCTGCGGGCCCGGTACGTGCGCAAGACGTTCGTGCGGCACACGCACGAGAACTTCGTGATCGCCGCCATCGCCGACGGCGTGGAGGTGTTCCACCACGGCGGGGGCGACCAGTACGCGGGGGCGGGCACCCTCGCGCTGGTG
This sequence comes from Streptomyces sp. NPDC058741, assembly GCF_042746715.1. Classification (NCBI taxonomy): domain Bacteria; kingdom Bacillati; phylum Actinomycetota; class Actinomycetes; order Kitasatosporales; family Streptomycetaceae; genus Streptomyces; species Streptomyces sp. NPDC058741. The sequence continues at coordinate 25,095 of NZ_JBHYQH010000018.1, forward strand.
AACCCGGACACGCCGCACACCGGGCGGGCCGGAGTGCCCGAAGGGTGGCGGTACGGGGCCGTCTACCCGTCGGTGGAGGTGGTGGCGGAGATCGCGGCCGAGACCACCGCGTTGCGGGGGACCCCGGGCTTCGTCAGCCCCGTGGTGGACGACCCGTACGCCGTCGGGCTGGTGCACCAGGTGCTGCGGGCCGCCGACGAGGGCAACGCGCTGGCTGCGGACACCCTGCTCAGGGTGGCCGTGACCCGGTTGCTGCGGTCCAACGGCGGACCCCTGCCGCGGCGGGAGGTGCGCACGGCCGGTGCCCGGATCGCGGCACGCGCGCGTGCGGTGCTGGAAGAGCGGATGGAGCGGCCGCCGAGCCTGGAACGGCTGGCGGCCGACCTGGGCACCGGCCCGTTCGCGCTGCTGCGGGCCTTCCGGGACTCCTACGGGATGCCGCCCCACGCGTGGCTGACGGATGCGCGGGTGCGCCGGGCGCGGCGCCTGCTCGACGCGGGAACGGCGCCGTCCCAGGTGGCCGTGGCGGTCGGGTTCACCGACCAGCCGCACCTGAACCGGCACTTCAGCCGGATCGTCGGAGTGCCGCCGGGGGCCTATCAGCGGGAGCGCAAGAACGTACAAGACACGCGGGAACGGGCGGCCGTAGGTTCCGGGGCGTGGCAGAACCGATGACTCTTAAGGATCCGGCGACGGGCGAAAGGGCGGACCGGGCGGTCGTGCGGGACGCCCTCGGCGTGGGAGTCGCCGTGGGATTGTCCGGCTTCGCCTTCGGCGTGACCTCGGCCGGCAGCGGACTCACCCTGCTCCAGACGTGCGCGCTCAGTCTCCTCGTCTTCACCGGGGCCTCCCAGTTCGCCCTGGTGGGGGCCCTCGCGGGCGGGGGCGGTGCGTTCACGGCCGCCGCCGGAGCGCTCTTCCTCGGGCTGCGGAACGCCTTCTACGGGCTGCGACTGTCCCAGGTGCTGGCCCTCCCGCGCGCGGTGCGGCCGTTCGCCGCCCAGTGGGTCATCGACGAGACGGCGGCCGTCACGCTCGCCCAGTCCACGCGCCGCGCCGCACGGCTCGGGTTCCTGGTGACCGGGCTGAGCCTGTACGTCCTGTGGAACCTCACCACCCTGCTCGGCGCCCTGGGCGCCGAGGCCATCGGCGACACCGACGCGTGGGGGCTGGACGCCGCCGGACCCGCGGTGTTCCTCGCCTTGCTCGCGCCGATGCTGAGGACCGGCACCGAGCGCGCCGTCGCCGCACTCGCCGTGCTGCTGGGGCTCGGGCTGCTGCCCGTGCTGCCTGCCGGGGTTCCGGTGCTGCTGGCCGCGCTGGCGGCGCCGGCCGTGCTGTGGGCGGACGGCCGGCGCAAGGCCCGGGAGGACGTGCGGTGAACGTCTGGATCGCCATCGGCGTGACCGCGCTCGGGTGCTACGCCGTCAAGCTGGCCGGGCTGCTGGTGCCCGCGGGCGCCCTGGAACGACCGGTCGTCAGGCGCCTCGCCGCCCTGCTGCCCGCCGCGCTGCTCGCGGCCCTCACCGCCCAGCAGACCTTCGCCGACGGGCGGACGCCGGTGCTGGACGCGCGGGCGGCCGGACTTGCCGCCGCCGCCGTGGCGCTGATGCTGCGCGTACCGTTCCTGCTCGTGGTCGGGGCGGCGGTGGTGGTGACCGCGGGGGTGCGCGCCCTGGGAGCGTGATCAGCCGATCGCCCGTCCGTACGCGCTGAGCGTGCGCAGCGCCTCGATGGTCACGACCGGGCGGGCCTCCAGCGCGGGGGCCGGGGCCCAGTGGCGCCGGCGGATCGGCCAGCCGCCGTCCTCCTGCTGCTGGGCCGCGAGGTGGTCCAGGGAGCGCTCCATCTCGCCGTCCGTGAACCACGCGCGCGCGAGGGAGTGCGGTGTTCTCGCGCAGTCGTGCGGGAAGTGGTGCTCGCCCGGGGCGTAGCCGGGGGAGACCGGGAAGGCGTCGAGGTCCTCGGGATCCAGGGCGGCGAGGCGCTGTGCGCGCACCAGGCGGCCCAGCCGGTCGGCGGCCGCCTCCGCGCGCGGGCGGTCCGGCGCGGAGTCCAGGAAGGCCACGGCGGCCTCGATCTCGTACGGGTGCGAGGTCTCCAGGGACTCGATCGCCTGCCAGCAGAAGTCCGTGGCCCTGAAGAGCCAGGCGTGCCACACCTCGTTGCGGTGCAGCAGCCCGACCACCGGCCCGGTGGCGAGGAGAGCGCCGGGCGGGTCGTCCACGACCGGCACGAACGGGGCGGCCGGGTAATTGCGCAGGCTCGGGTGGAGCGCCGGGAGCGCGCCGTCCGGCGTGGACACGGACGTCAGGTAGCGGCAGATGAGTTCCACCCGCTGACCGGCGCACCGTCCGACGGCGTCCAGCACGCGCAGGGCGTGGGCGGTGTGCAGCGGCTGACTGACCGGGCCGCGCAGATCGGGCTCCAGGGCGTGGCCGTACCCGCCGTCCGCGGTGCGGTAGGCGTCCAGCGCGGCCTCGACCGGGTCGGCTCCGGCGCCCCCGAAGTGGTGGGCGAAGAGGTGCTGCTCCAGCACGCGCGCGGTGAGCCAGACGAAGCGCTCGGCGCGCGCCACGGGGGTGTGCGGCGACGGCGTCGGGGGGAGTGCGGTTGCTCCTGATGCGGCCATGGGTCCGACCGTAGGGCGCGAAGGGCGCCCGCAGGCGGTCCCGGCCCAGGCACACCCCGGGGGCGGGATACTGGGGTCATGCGGTTGACGGTCTTCTGGGAGCGGATGGCGGAGCACTTCGGTCCGGGCTACGCCGACACCTTCGCGCGTGACCACGTGATGTCGGAGCTCGGCGGGCGCACCGTGCACGAGGCGCTGGACGCCGGCTGGGCCGCGAAGGACGTCTGGCAGGTGGTCTGCGCGGTGATGGACGTGCCCCGGGAAAGGCGCTGACCCTCCCGTCGCCCGGTCCCGCCGACTGCGCCCCCGGCCAAGCCCGGGGCTCTCGCGGATCGATGCCGGTCACGAAGATCGCAGGCGGGCAGACGGCTGTGGGTGGCGTGGGTGAGACTTGGTCCGTGGCATCCACTGACGAGACCGGGCAGGCAGCCCAGCAGTCACCCCCGTCCGGTACGACCCCGCCCGCCGAGCCACGTGCCGGCGGGGCCCGGCCGAACGGCCGCATGCCGCGCTGGCTGCCGCGCGCCATGGTGCTGGCGCTCGCACTCGTCGCCGTGTTCCAGTTGGGAAGTTGGGCGTTTCACCAGCTCACCGCTCTGCTGACCAACGTCCTCATCTCGTTCTTCCTGGCCCTCGCCATCGAACCCGCGGTGAGCTGGATGGCCTCGCGCGGCATCCGCCGGGGGTTCGCCGCGTTCGTCGTCTTCATCGGCGTGATGATCGCGGCGGCGGGTTTCGCCACGCTGCTGGGGACCGTCCTCGCCGATCAGCTCATCAAGTTGATCGAAGGCTTCCCCGCGTATCTCGACTCGGTCATCAACTGGATCAACACGCACTTCAAGACCGACCTGAAGCGCGTCGACATCCAGGAGGGCCTGCTCCGCTCCGACTGGCTGCGCAACTACGTGCAGAACAGCGCGACGGGCGTCCTCGACGTGTCCGCCCAGGTCATCGGGGGCCTCTTCCGGCTGCTGACGGTCGCGCTGTTCTCGTTCTACTTCGCAGCGGACGGCCCCCGGCTGAGGCGCACGATCTGCTCGGTCCTGCCCCCGGCCCGGCAGGCCGAGGTGCTGCGCGCCTGGGAGATCGCCGTCAACAAGACCGGCGGCTACCTGTACTCGCGCGGCCTGATGGCGCTGGTCTCCGGCATAGCCCACTTCGTCCTGCTGCAGATCCTCGACGTGCCCTACGCGCCCGTGCTCGCCGTGTGGGTGGGCCTGGTGTCCCAGTTCATCCCGACCATCGGCACGTACCTCGCCGGCGCGCTGCCCATGCTGATCGCGTTCACGGTGGACCCCTGGTACGCGCTGTGGGTGCTGATCTTCGTCGTGATCTACCAGCAGTTCGAGAACTACGTGCTGCAGCCCAAGCTGACCTCGAAGACCGTCGACATCCACCCCGCGGTCGCCTTCGGTTCGGTCATCGCGGGCACCGCACTCCTCGGCGCGGTCGGCGCCCTGATCGCCATCCCCGCCATCGCCACGCTGCAGGCCTTCCTGGGCGCGTACGTGAAGCGGTACGACGTCACCGACGACCCCCGGGTGCACGGCCACCGCCGGCCGGGGGAAGGGCCGAGCCTGGTCGCACGGGCGAAGGCGCTGTGGGCGATACGCAAGCAGGGGAAGGGGCGACGCCCGGGCGGCGACTCCGGGGCGAGCTCCTCCTGAGGCACGCCTGGAGTGCCGCGTGGTGCGCTTGACATGAAAATCGAACATCTATTCTTATGGAGTTTCCGGCACGGCTCAACGACGGGCGATTCGACGTACTTTGGGTAGAGAGGTGCCCGAGTTGTCCACAGGCCGGAGGTGCGTCGAGGCGCATTGTCAGTGGCAGGCGTTAGCGTCTTTGACGTGAAGCGATCGACTCAAGCAAATCGGGTGGAACCCATGGCAGGAACCGACCGCGAGAAGGCCCTGGATGCCGCTCTCGCACAGATTGAACGGCAATTCGGCAAGGGCGCGGTCATGCGCATGGGCGACCGGACCAAGGAGCCCATCGAGGTCATCTCGACCGGGTCCACCGCCCTGGACGTCGCCCTCGGCGTGGGCGGCCTGCCCCGCGGCCGTGTCGTGGAGATCTACGGACCGGAGTCCTCCGGTAAGACCACCCTCACCCTGCACGCGGTGGCGAACGCGCAGAAGGCCGGCGGCCAGGTCGCCTTCGTCGACGCGGAGCACGCCCTCGACCCCGAGTACGCCAAGAAGCTCGGCGTCGACATCGACAACCTCATCCTCTCCCAGCCGGACAACGGCGAGCAGGCCCTGGAGATCGTGGACATGCTGGTCCGCTCCGGCGCCCTCGACCTCATCGTCATCGACTCCGTCGCCGCGCTCGTCCCGCGCGCGGAGATCGAGGGCGAGATGGGCGACAGCCACGTCGGTCTGCAGGCCCGCCTGATGAGCCAGGCCCTGCGGAAGATCACCAGCGCGCTCAACCAGTCCAAGACCACGGCCATCTTCATCAACCAGCTCCGCGAGAAGATCGGCGTGATGTTCGGCTCCCCGGAGACCACGACCGGTGGCCGGGCGCTGAAGTTCTACGCCTCGGTGCGCATCGACATCCGCCGCATCGAGACCCTGAAGGACGGCACGGAGGCGGTCGGCAACCGCACCCGCTGCAAGGTCGTCAAGAACAAGGTCGCGCCGCCCTTCAAGCAGGCCGAGTTCGACATCCTCTACGGCCAGGGCATCAGCCGCGAGGGCGGCCTGATCGACATGGGCGTGGAGCACGGCTTCGTCCGCAAGGCCGGCGCCTGGTACACGTACGAGGGCGACCAGCTCGGCCAGGGCAAGGAGAACGCGCGCAACTTCCTCAAGGACAACCCCGACCTGGCCAACGAGATCGAGAAGAAGATCAAGGAGAAGCTGGGCGTCGGGGTGCGTCCCGAGGAGCCCGCCGCCGAGCCGGGGACGGACGCCGCGGTCTCCGTGCCGGCCGACGCGGCGCCCGCCGTCCCCGCTCCGGCAGCGGCCAAGACCAGCAAGTCCAAGGCCGCCGCAGTCAAGAGCTGACCGGTGACACGACGAACCGGCTGGGCGGAGTACGAGTACGCCGCCTCCGGTGTGCCGCGGGGTACGGGCACCGGAGGCGATACGGGCTCGGCCGTGGACGGTGCGGACGCGCACGCGGGTGACGGACCGTACGGGGGCGGCGAGCCGTACGAAGACAGCCTCCTCAGGGGCGGCTCGGGTGGCGTGGCCGGAGGCGGCCCGGAAGGCCCGCCCGGGCGCAACTCGCGTGACGGCGGGTCGCGTCGCGGGCGCGGGCGGCGCCGGCGCGGCTTCGAAGGCGCCGACGATGCCGGGGACGGAGGTGCCCTCTCCTCGTCGAGGGCCGAGCAGGAGACACCTCCGGGGGACCCGGGCGAGGAGGCTCGGGCGATCTGCCTGCGCCTGCTGACCGGGACCCCGCGGACGCGCAAGCAGCTCGCCGACGCGCTGCGCAAGCGGCAGATCCCGGACGACGCCGCTGAGGAGGTGCTGTCGCGGTTCGAAGAGGTAGGCCTGATCGACGACGGCGCCTTCGCGGACGCGTGGGTGGAGTCCCGCCACCACGGCCGGGGTCTGGCCCGGCGGGCGCTCGCCCGGGAGCTGCGCACCAAGGGCGTCGACGCCACGCTGATCGACGAGGCCGTCTCCCAGCTCGACTCGGAGCAGGAGGAGGCGACCGCGAGAGAGCTCGTCGCCCGCAAGCTCCGCTCCACGCGAGGACTCGACCGCGACAAGCGGCTCCGCCGCCTCGCGGGCATGCTCGCCCGCAAGGGCTACCCGGAGGGCATGGCCCTGCGGGTGGTCCGGCAGGCGCTGGAGGAGGAGGGAGAGGACACGGAGTCCCTGGGGGACGGGGAGTTCTGAGGGGCCGGACCGAACCGACCCCACCTCACCCCACCGGCAGCCCCGTCCCCAGACCGACCCTCACTCCACCGGCAACCCCGCCCCGCGCCAGGCCTGGAACCCCCCGACCAGATCAGTGGCCCGGTACAACCCCAGCTGCCGCAGCGACTGCACCGCCAGACTGGACGCGTACCCCTCGTTGCAGATCACGACGATGCGCAGCGCATGGCTCCTGGCCTCGGGCAGGCGGTGGCTGCCCCGCGGGTCGAGGCGCCACTCCAGTTCGTTGCGCTCGACCACGAGGGCGCCGGGGATGAGGCCGTCCCGGTCGCGCAGGGCCGCGTAGCGGATGTCCACCAGCAGTACGTCGCCGGCCCGGGCCGCCTCGTACGCCTCCCGCGGTGCGATCCGCTCGTACCCCGCGCGTACGCGCTCCAGCAACTCCTCGATGCCGACGGGAGGTTGGGCCTGACCGTTGTGCGGATCCGGTGTGGGGCTCACTGCCAGTCCTCCGGTCGCTCCACCTGTTCGAGGCGCAGGACCGGCCCGCTGCGGCTGTAGCGGCGGATCCGCGGCAGGGGCGGGTGGTAGGCGTGGACGGAGATCGCGTGCCGGTCGGGCGACTCGTTGAGCACCTCATGGACGTGATGCCGGCCGAAGGAGCGGCCCCGGCCCGCGGGCAGCAGGCGTTCCCGGTCCACGTCCTCGGAGAGTTCCAGGGTCTTCCAGCCGTCGGTGGGCAGCCGCGCTGCGAGCGAGTGCTCCGTGAGCTCGCCCGACGCGGTGAGGAAGGCGCCCACGGAGTCGGCGTGGTCGTGCCAGCCGGTGCCCGTGCCGGGCGGCCAGCCGATCAGCCAGGCCTCGCTGCCGCCGGGACCGTCCAGCCGCACCCAGGTGCGGCCCTCCGGGTCGAGCGGCAGGGAGGCGATCAGCTCGCTGTCGGCGGCCGTACGCCGCACGAAGTCGTACAGCCCGGCCTGCGTCGGGGCCGGACGCGACGTCGCGCCGGGCGGCGGTGAGCCGGGAGGGCCGGGGGAGCCGGAGAAGTTCACGGAAGGGGAGAGGGACACGGGTGCCGTCCTGGAGATCCTGGTGAGGGTTCGCGCAAGGGGCGCGGCAGCCGACGCGGAGACAGCGCGGCGCGCGCACGGGAGGAGAGGGAATGCGAAGTCAGCAGGACGGGCGACACACACAGCCCGCATAGCGGAGGAGGTCCACATGGACCCTCCGCCACAGGCGCACACAGGTGTCGGTCACGCTCCGGAGTACACCACGGCCGTCCAGACCGGTCAACTCACTGTCACCATGCGGACGCATGGTGACAGTGAGCACGTTCCAATGGGCCGGCGCGGGGGTCAGCCCGCCGATGTGGCGGCTTTGGCCTCGGCCTTGGCGGGTCCGCCCATCGTCGCCTCGGCCGCCCTGTACAGGTCCTCCGAGTGCACTCCGCCGAGCGCGGCGACGAGGTGGCCGTCGGGGCGGATCAGGAGCACTGTGTGCGGGGCCGCGCCCGGGTAGTTCTCGGCGACCAGCAGTTCGGCGTGGTGCGGCAGTGCCGTGACCGCGGCGGCGAGGCGGGGCATGATGCCGGCCTGGGCCCAGTGCTTGCGTTCCCACACGCCCGTGCCCGGCGCGATCAGCACCACGAGCAGGGCGCCCCGGCCGAGCCGGTCCCGCAGCCGTACGAAGGTGCCGTCCTCCGCGGTGACCCGGACGTCCGTGACCTGCGATCCGGGCGGGGTGTCGACCGGCACCTCTCCGTCGAGGCGTGGGGGTGCGAGCGGCGAGTCGGCGTACGCCCCCGGCGCACCGAGCTGGCCCTGCCCCAGATGGCCGTCCGAGAGAAGGGCGTCGTGGCCCCGGGACGCGCCCGGGACGTAGGAGCGGAGGCCTCCGCCGCCGCGCACCAGCGGCAGCGCCTGGTCGGCGGCGCGCAGCCGGGCGGCGACGACGGCCCGGCGCTCGGTCTGGTAGCTGTCGAGGAGTGCCTCGCGGGGACCGTGGTGCCAGGCCAGGGCGAGCTTCCATGCGAGGTTGTCGGCGTCGCGGAGTCCTTCGTCGAGTCCGTGGGTGCCCAGGGCGCCGAGCAGATGGGCCGCGTCGCCGGCGAGGAACACGCGGTCGGCGCGCCAGCGGCGGGCCAGCCGGTGGTGGACCGTGTGGACGCCGGTGTCCAGCAGTTCGTAGGGCGGCACGGTGCCGCCCGACCAGCCGGCCAGGGTCTCCCGGATGCGGGTGAGCAGCAGTTCGGGGGTGACGAGGTCCTTGCCGGGCGGCAGCAGCCAGTCCAGACGCCAGACGCCGTCCGGCAGGGGGCGTGCGGTGATCTCGCCGGCCGACGGACCGGACATGCGCCAGGGCGGCATCCGGTGCAGCAACGCCTCGTCGGGCCAGGGCAGTTCCGTACGGAGGGCCGCCACGGCGTGACGTTCCACCGCGGTACGGCCCGGGAAGCGGATGTCCTGCAGTTTGCGGACGGTCGAGCGGGGGCCGTCGCAGCCGACCAGGTAACTGCCGCGCCACCAGGTGCCCTGGGGGCCGCGGGTACGGGCGGTGACGCCCGAGGGCTCCTGCTCGATGCCGTCCAGACGGCTGTCCACCGCGATCTTGACGAGTCGTTCGCCCGCGAGTGCGGAGCGCAGGAGGCCGGTGAGGACGTGCTGGGCGATGTGTAGTGGGATCGGTTCGGTGCCGTCGAAGAAGACCTCGCGCATCACCTGCTTGCGCCGCACGGACCGCCATCCGGCCCATTGGGCACCCACCCGGTCCAGGGGCACCCCGGCCAGCCGCTCCACGAGGGCGGCGGTCTCCTCGCGCAGCACGACGGTGCGTGAGGCACGGGGTTCGTCCTTGCCGGGCCCTTCGTCGAGGACGACGCAGGGAACCTCCTGGCGGGCCAGCGCCAGGGCGAGCGTGAGCCCGACGGGCCCCGCTCCGACGATGATCACCGGGTCCACGGCGTGGCGCCCCCTGCCCGCGGTGTTGTCCTCAGAGACGTAGGTGAACACGAAGTCGGAGCAGGGTGCACGATCACAGAACGTATGCAACCTATTGCGGGTGCTTGCGTCAAGTGATCAGGGGCAGTGGCGATCATGCCACTGCCCCTGGGGGTGTCACGCGAGGTGACCGGGTGTCAGGCCGCGGTTCCGGGGCCGCCCGTGGTGTTCCCGGTCGCCACGTCGTCCACGCCCACGACCGCGCCGGTCGACTTCCTCGCCTTCCGGAGCCGGCGCTCCAGCCAGCTCGCGAAGGAGGTGAGGGCGAAGTTGAGGGCGATGAAGACCACGGCCACGACCGTGTAGCTGGCGATGACGTTGGCGCCGTAGTACCCGGCCATCGTCCCGGCTGCGGCGAGCAGCTCGGAGTAGGTCAGGACGGCGCCGCCGAGTGCGGTGTCCTTCACGATGACGACGAGCTGGCTGACGATGGCCGGCAGCATGGCGGTGACCGCCTGCGGCAGCAGGATGAGCCGCATCTCCTGGTTCTTGCGCAGACCGATCGCCATGGCTGCCTCGGACTGTCCCTTGGGAAGGGACAGGATGCCCGCCCGGACGATCTCGGCGAGGACGGAGGCATTGTACAGCACCAGACCCGTCACGACCGCGTACAGCGGACGGTCGTCGGACGCGACGTTGGTGTACTCGGCGAACAGCGCGAGCCCGAAGATCATCAGGATCAGCACCGGGATGGCGCGGAAGAACTCGACCACGACTCCGGCCGGCACCCGGATCCAGGCGTGGTCCGACAGGCGGGCGATGCCGAAGACCGCGCCCAGCGGCAACGCGATGATCATGGCGAGCGCCGCAGCCTTGAGCGTGTTCAGCAGACCCGGCCAGATGTAGGTCGACCAGGCCTCGGTGCTGGTGAAGAAGGGCTCCCACAGCACCCACTCGAGCTGGCCCTTTTCCTTGAGGGTGCCGAACAGCCACCACAGCACCCCTGCGGAACCCACGATGAAGAGAACCGTGAACAGGACGTTGCGCCGCTTGGCGCGGGGTCCCTGGGCATCGTAGAGAACGGAACTCATCGCTTCACCGCCACCTTCTTGCCCACCCAGCCGAGGATCAGACCGGTCGGCAGCGTCAGCACCACGAAACCGAACGCGAAGATCGCCGAGATCAGCAGCAGCTGGGCCTCGTTCTCGATCATCTCCTTCATCAGCAACGCCGCTTCCGCCACACCGATCGCCGCGGCCACCGTGGTGTTCTTCGTCAGGGCGATCAGCACGTTCGTCAGCGGACCGACGGCCGAGCGGAAGGCCTGGGGAAGCACGACCAGCCGCAGCACCTGCGAGAAGCTCAGGCCGATGGCGCGTGCCGCCTCCGCCTGCCCGACCGGCACCGTGTTGATGCCGGATCGCAGGGCCTCGCACACGAACGCGGAGGTGTAGAGGATCAGGCCGAGGACGGCGAGCCGGAAGTTGGCCGTGTCCGACCTGTCGGCGCCCAGGTTGATCTGCAGGGTCTGGTACAGGCCCAGAGAGGTGAACAGGATGATCACGGTCAGCGGGATGTTCCGCACGATGTTCACGTACGCGGTCCCGAAACCGCGCATCAACGGCACCGGGCCGACGCGCATGGCGGCCAGCAAAGTGCCCCAGACCAGGGAGCCGACGGCCGAGAGCAGGGCGAGCTGCACCGTCGTCCAGAAGGCTCCCAGGATGTCGTAGTCACTCAGAAAGTCGAACACGATCTCCCGCGCTTCCGCGTATAGGGATGCCGATGCCCCGGCGCGCCGCCCCGGAGGGCGGCGCACCCGTCAGGCTTTGCCTCAGCCGTTGCGTCAGCTCTTGATGTCGCCGATCTTCGGCGCGGGCTCGTTCTTGTAGTTGGCCGGGCCGAGGTTCACGTCCACGGCCTTCTGCCAGGCACCATCGGCGACCATGGCCTCGATGGCCTTGTTGATCTTGTCCTTGAGGTCGCTGCCCTTCTTGACGCCGATGCCGTAGTTCTCGTTGGTCATCTTGAAGCCGCCGAGCTTGAACTTGCCCTTGAACTGGTCCTGGGCGGCGTAACCGGCGAGGATCGAGTCGTCGGTGGTCAGGGCGTCGATGGCCTTGTTCTGCAGGCCGCTCAGGCATGCCGAGTACGTCGGGTACTGCTGGAGGTCGGCCTTGGGGGCCAGCTTCTCCTTGACGTTCTGCGCCGAGGTGGAGCCGGTCACCGAGCAGAGCTTCTTGTTGTTGAGGTCGGCCGGCGACTTGATCGAGTCGTCGTCGGCGCGGACCAGGACGTCCTGGTGGGCCAGCAGGTACGGGCCGGCGAAGTCGACCTTCTCCTGGCGCTCGGGGGTGATCGAGTAGGTCGCGGCGATGAAGTCGACGTCACCGCGCTGCAGCATGGTCTCGCGGTCGGCGCTCTTCGCTTCCTTCCACTCGATCTGGTCCGCTTTGTAACCGAGCTTGTCGGCCACGTAGGTGGCGACGTCGACGTCGAAGCCGGCGTAGCCCTGCGGCGTCTTCTGACCCAGACCGGGCTGGTCGAACTTGATGCCGATCGTGATCGTCTTGCTGCCGCCGGAGCCGGAACCACCCTCGTCCTTGCTGTCGCCGCCACCACACGCCGTGGCGGTCAGGGCGAGGGCGAAGACGGTGGCCGAGGCGGCGGTGACCTTGCGAAGCTTCATGGTGAACGTCCTTTGACTGGTGAAGAGATGCGGACCCTCAAGGGCGGCGGCACGGGTCGCGTCCGGCACGACCCGGGCCGTCAGTGGTGCAGGATCTTCGACAGGAAGTCCTTGGCGCGGTCGCTGCGCGGATTGCTGAAGAACTGCTCGGGCGCAGCCTCCTCGACGATCCGGCCGTCCGCCATGAACACGACGCGGTTCGCCGCGGATCGCGCGAACCCCATCTCATGGGTGACGACGATCATGGTCATGCCGTCGCGGGCGAGCTGCTGCATGACCTCCAGCACCTCGTTGATCATCTCGGGGTCGAGCGCGGAGGTCGGCTCGTCGAAGAGCATGACCTTCGGCTCCATGGCCAGGGCCCGCGCGATCGCGACGCGCTGCTGCTGGCCGCCGGAGAGCTGTGCCGGGTACTTCTCGGCCTGCGCGGCCACGCCGACCCGGTCGAGCAGGGCGCGGGCCCGCTCCTCGGCCGCCTTCTTGTCCTTCTTGCGGACCTTGATCTGGCCGAGCATCACGTTCTCGAGCACGGTCTTGTGCGCGAAGAGGTTGAAGGACTGGAAGACCATGCCGACGTCGGCCCGCAGCCGGGCCAGCTCCCTGCCCTCGGCGGGCAGGGGCTTGCCGTCGATCGTGATCGTGCCCGAGTCGATCGTCTCCAGGCGGTTGATGGTGCGGCACAGGGTGGACTTGCCGGACCCGGAGGGTCCGATGACGACGACGACTTCGCCGCGAGCGATCGTCAGGTCGATGTCCTGGAGTACGTGCAACGCGCCGAAGTGCTTGTTGACGCTCTTCAAGACGACCAGTTCGCCGGTCGCGGCCACATCTTCCTTGGCCACCGATACTTCGGTCATCGCTCTCAGGCTCCGTCCTCCTCGGTTTCGGAGGACAGTAGTTACCTCGACGACCTGCGTCATTACATCTGAGGTGAATCTGAGCATCACGATCCGATAGCAATAGGACGCGTGTCGTAGTGCGTGCGAGCAGCGCTGATATCGGCCGGATAACGGAAGTCCTCGGCAGCCGGAACCCTCTTGACGCCGTCCTCGTCCATCAGCGTGACTGCACACGGTGCACGCGTGCGTGCACGCGTCCCGTACACGTCCAGATCGTACGGCCGGTGAACCGAAGGGGGCCCGAGTGAGGCTGCTGCTCGTCGAGGACGACAACCACGTCGCCACCGCCCTGTCGGCGATCCTGGCGCGGCACGGCTTCGACGTCACGCACGCGCGCAGCGGTGAGGAGGCCCTCCAGGCCCTGGTCCCCGAGGTCGACGGCTTCGGTGTCGTCCTCCTCGACCTCGGCCTGCCCGACCAGGACGGCTACGAGGTCTGCGGCAAGATCCGCAAGCGCACCAGCACCCCGGTGATCATGGTGACCGCGCGCTCCGACGTGCGCTCCCGCATCCACGGCCTCAACCTCGGTGCCGACGACTACGTGGTGAAGCCGTACGACACGGGGGAGCTGCTCGCCCGTATCCACGCGGTCAGCCGGCGCACCTCCCACGAGGACACCTCCAGCGGCATCGAGACCGAGCTGCGGCTCGGGGCGGTGCACATCGAGCTGCCCACGCGCCGGGTCTGCGTGGACGGGGTGCTGATCCAGCTGACCCGCAAGGAGTTCGATCTGCTGGCGCTGCTCGCGCAGCGGCCCGGAGTGGTCTTCCGCCGGGAGCAGATCATCAGCGAGGTGTGGCAGACGAGCTGGGAGGGAACCGGGCGCACCCTTGAGGTGCATGTGGCGTCCCTGCGCGCCAAGCTGCGGATGCCCGCCCTCATCGAGACCGTCCGCGGAGTCGGTTACCGGCTCGTCGCGCCTGCCGGGTAGCGGGGCCGGGTGCGCACTCGTCTGCTCCCGCTGCTGATCGTCCTGATGGCGGCCGTGCTGCTCGCGCTCGGCGTGCCGCTCGCGGCCAGCACGGCCGGTGCCCAGCAGCAGAGGGTCGTCGTCGACCGGATCGACGACACCGCGCGCTTCTCGGCCCTGGCCGGGTTCGTCACGGACTCGCCGGACGGGCCCACCGGCGCGTTCGAGAACGAGCGCCTGGCCACGCTCAGCAGCGAGCTGCGCAGCTACCACGAGGTCTACGGCATCCGGGTGGGCGTCTTCTACCGCAACGGCAGGGCGATGGCCCGGGCACCGGTCCGCTGGGCCCTGCCGCAGGACGGCGAGGTGCGCGACGCCTTCGCCGAGGCCCTGCTCAGCCGCCGCAGCCACGATCCGCAGCAGGTGTGGCCGTGGCAGCGCCGCAACCTCGTGGTGGCCTCGCCGGTCATCCGGGACGGGGACGTCGTCGCGGTCGTCGTCACCGACTCGCCCACCGGGCGGATGCGCTCGCGGACGCTGCAGGGCTGGCTGGTCATCGGCGCGGGCGAGATCGCCGCGATGCTGCTGGCCGTCGGCGCGGCGCTGCGGCTGACCGGCTGGGTGCTCAAGCCGGTACGGATCCTGGACGCCACCACGCACGACATCGCCACCGGGCGGCTCAAGTCCCGCGTCGCCGCCGCGGGCGGGCCGCCGGAACTGCAGCGCCTGGCCAGGTCGTTCAACGAGATGGCCGACCACGTCGAGGACGTGCTGGAGCAGCAGCGCGCCTTCGTCGCCGACGCCTCGCACCAGCTGCGCAACCCGCTCGCGGCACTGCTGCTGCGCATCGAGCTGCTCTCCTTCGAGCTGCCCGAGGGCAACAAGGAGATCGCCTCCGTCCAGGCCGAGGGCAAGCGTCTCGCCCAGGTCCTGGACGACCTGCTGGACTTGGCGCTGGCCGAGCACGCCGAGGCGGACCTGAAGATCACGGACATCGGCGCGCTCACCGCCGAACGCCTCGCGGCCTGGGCGCCGACCGCCGAGGCCAAGGGGGTGCGCCTGGTCGGCGACTGCCCGGCGACGACCGCCTGGGCCGACCCGATCACCCTGTCCAGCGCGCTGGACGCGATCATCGACAACGCCGTGAAGTTCACGCCCGAGGGGCGGTGCGTCGAGGTGAGCGTGGCTTCCCACGGCGTCTCCTCCACCGTCGTCGTCACCGACCACGGCCCCGGCCTCACCGACGAGGAGCTGGCCCGCGTCGGCGACCGCTTCTGGCGCAGCGGCCGCCACCAGAACGTCAAGGGCTCGGGCCTGGGCCTGTCCATCTCGCGGGCGCTGCTCGCGGCGGGCGGCGGTTCGATCGCGTACGACCACAACGAACCCGCAGGCCTGCGGGTGACCGTGCGGGTGCCCAGGTCGGGGCCCGCGGCCTGAGGCCGGCAGCGGCGTGCCCGGGTGCTACGGCTTGACCGACTGGTAGTAGCGCTGCGCCCCGAGGTGCAGCTGCAGCGGATCCGTGTAGATCGCCGTGCGGACGTCGACCAGCTGCGCGGAGTGGACGGACCGGCCGATGCCGTCCCGGCTGTCGATCACCGTCCGGGTCAGCCATTCGGTCAGCCGCGGATCCATGTCGCTGCGCGTGACCAGCACGTTGGACACCGCCAGGGTCGGCACCGGGTCGCCGCGCTGGATGGTGGGGTAGGCCGACTCCGGCATCTTCGTGGCGCGGTAGTAGCGCGTCGCGCCGCCCTGTTCGTGCAGCTTCGCCACGAGGCGGGCGTCGATCGGCACGAACCGGAACGCCGACGCCGACTTGTCGGCCACACGGCTGAGTCCGTCCGTGGGCAGGCCGCCCGACCAGAAGAACGCGTCGAGGCCGTGCCCCAGGCGCCGGGGCCCGGTGTCGATGCCGTCCGACGCGGGCGTGATGTCCTTCTCCGGATCGATCCCGGCCGCCTTGAGCACACCGTTGGCGATCAGCCTCACCCCGGAGTTCGGCAGCCCTATGGCCACGCGCTTGCCCCGCAGGTCGGCGACCGAGTGGATGTCCGACCCGGGCGACACGACGAGCTGGACGTAGTCGTCGTACAGGCGCGCGACCCCGCGCAGCCGGTCGGCGCCCGGGCTGTTGTCGAGCTTGTACGTGGCGATCGCGTCGGCCGCGGCGATCGCGAAGTCGGCCTTGCCCGTCGCCACGTCCGAGACGTTCTCCTGCGAGCCGGCGGTGGTCAGCAACCGCACCCGCAGGTCGGGCATGTCCTTGTCGATCGCGTTGCTGAGCAGCTCACCGTACTCGTGGTAGACCCCCGCGCGCGTGCCCGTGCTGATGGTGACCGTACCGGCCGGCGGTTCCTCGGCCCAGGGGCGCAGCCACCACAGCAGGAGACCGAGGACCAGCAGAGCCGCGGTGCCGCCCTGCAGGGCCCGCTGCCTGCGGATCGGGGGGAACGTCCTGGACATGCGCGAGATCCTGCCAGCCACCGGGCCCTCGTGACCAGGCCGGGGGTCACAGGGCGCGGGCGGGGGAGGGTCCGCGGCGGCCGGGGGAGTGCCGGTGGCGGCCGGAGGGACTGTCGGTGGCGTCCCCTACAGTCGCCTCCATGAGTTCCTCGCCCGCCGATCTGGTCCGTGCCTTCCACCTCGCCTTCGGCCTGGACGCCCGCGACACCCCGACGGAGGTCTCCCCGGAGCTCGCGGCCCACCGCGGCGAGCTCCTGGCGGAGGAGGCCGCCGAGGTCGCCGAGGTGTCGGTGACGGGCCCCCTGGACCGGCTCGCGCACGAGCTGGCGGACGTGGTCTACGTCGCGTACGGCACGGCCCTGGTGCACGGCATCGACCTCGACGCGGTGATCGCCGAGATCCACCGTTCCAACATGACCAAGATCGGCCCGGACGGCTCGGTGTCCCGCCGCGAGGACGGGAAGGTCCTCAAGGGCGAGCACTACGAGGCGCCGGACGTACCGGGAGCGCTGCGGAGGCAGGGGTGGGTGCCGGGCCGGGGCGACTGGCGAGGGCCGGCCGGGTCGCGACCGTGAGGGCCGGCCGGGTCGCGACCGTGAGGGGCGGACGGGGTCCGCGGGCCCACCCGCCCCTCACGTTCAGTCGGCGACCGGTGCCTCCGTCTCCGCCGGCCGGGGCGCCGGCTCCGGGGCGCGCGGCGCGCGGCGGCCGGTCCACCAGGACGCCACCGGCTCCGTGTAGCGCGCGGTCAGCGGCCCCAGGACGACCAGGATGAGGACGTAGGCCGTGGCCAGCGGGCCGAGGGACGGTTCGATGCCGGCTGAGACCGCGAGTCCCGCGATGACGATCGAGAACTCGCCCCGTGCCACCAGCGCACCGCCCGCCCGCCAGCGGCCCTTGACGGAGATCCCGTCCCGCCGGGCCGCCCAGTAGCCGGTGGCGATCTTCGTCAGTGCCGTCAGGACGGCCAGCCCCAGGGCGGGCAGCAGGACCGGCGGGATGCTCGACGGGTCGGTGTGCAGCCCGAAGAACACGAAGAAGACCGCCGCGAACAGGTCGCGCAGAGGGCTCAGCAGCGTGTGCGCGCCCTCCGCCACCTCACCGGACAGCGCGATGCCCACGAGGAAGGCCCCGACCGCCGCCGACACCTGCAGCTGCTGCGCGACACCCGCGACCAGGATCGTCAGGCCCAGCACGACCAGCAGCAGCTTCTCCGGGTCGTCGCTGGAGACGAAGCGGGAGATGAGCCGGCCGTAGCGCAGGGCCAGGAACAGCACGAGGCCTGCCGCGCCCAGCGCGATCGCCAGCGTCACACTGCCGGCCAGCAGCCCGGCGCCCGCCACCAGCGCCGTGACGATCGGCAGGTAGACCGCCATCGCCAGGTCCTCCAGCACCAGCACGCTGAGGATCACCGGCGTCTCGCGGTTGCCGACCCGGCCCAGATCGCCGAGCACCTTCGCGATCACCCCGGACGACGAGATCCAGGTGACACCGGCCAGGACGACGGCGGCCACCGGTCCCCAGCCGAGCAGCAGCGCCAGAGCCGCTCCCGGCAGCGCGTTGAACGCGCAGTCGACCAGACCGGACGGGTAGTGCGTCTTGAGGTTGGAGACCAGATCGCTCGCCGTGTACTCCAGGCCCAGCATCAGCAGCAGGAGGATGACGCCGATCTCGGCGCCGGTGGCGATGAACTCCTCACTCGCCCCGAGCGGCAGCAGACCGCCCTCGCCGAAGGCCAGGCCGGCCAGCAGGTACAGCGGAATCGGCGACAGCCGGAAACGGGCGGCGAACCGGCCGAGCAGGCCGAGCCCGAGGATGATGGAACCGAACTCGATCAGGAGGACCGCGGAGTGCACCGGCTTACTCCCGCTCGAGTATCGACGCGGCCGCGTCGACACCCTCGCGCGTGCCCACCACGATCAGCGTGTCCCCGCCCGCCAGCCGGAAGTCCGGGGCCGGCGACGGGATGGCCTCGGCCCGCCGCAGCACCGCCACCACCGAGGAGCCCGTGTCCGTGCGCATCCGGGTGTCGCCCAGCACCCGCCCGTTCCAGCGCGAGGTCGCGGCCACCTCGATCCGCTCGGCGACCAGCCCCAGGTCCGTGGTGTAGAGCAGGCTCGGACTGTGGTGGGACGGCTTGAGCGCGTCGATCAGGGAACCGGCCTCCGAGCCGGTCAGCCGCAGGGAGTGCGCGCAGGAGTCGGGATCGTCGGCCCGGTACACGTTGACCGTGCGCGTGCCGTCGCGGTGCGCCACCACCGACAGATGGCGGTGTTCCCGGGTCTCCAGGTCGTACTGGACCCCGATACCCGGTAGCGGCGTCGCCCTCAGGCGCGGAGCTGACACGTTGCGTCCCCTTGCTCGTCTGTTCGTCGTGCTCTTGCAGGTCCGGTGAAACGGGGCCGATCATCGGACCGGCCACCTCCGCATGCTGCCATCCGGTCGTACGGTGACGACATGGGTGTCGTGACGGATATACGCAGCGACCGGCCTTCGGAGAGGGTGGAGCGGGCAGTGCCCTACCCGAGGGCCGGAAGGGGCGGAGCCGCGCACGTGTCGTTGTTCTGGCGGATCTTCTCGCTCAACGCCGCCGGTCTGGTGGTGGCCACCGCGTTGCTGCTCGGCCCCGTCACCGTGTCGACGCCCGTGCTGTGGGGCGAGGCGCTCGTGCTGCTCGGCGGCCTGGCGCTGCTGCTGGCAGGCAACGCCCTCGTGCTGCGCTTCGGCCTCGTGCCCCTGCGGCGACTCGACCGGGCCATGGCCACCGCCGACCTGCTGCGCCCGGGGTCCCGCCCGGTGGTGTCCGGTCCGGCGGAGACGGCCGGGCTGATCACGACGTACAACACGATGCTCGACCGGCTGGAGGCCGAGCGGGCCGCCGGCGCCGCCCGGGCCCTGTCCGCACAGGAGAGCGAACGGCATCGCATCGCGCGGGAACTGCACGACGAGGTCGGGCAGACCCTGACCGCAGTCCTCCTGCAGCTCAAGCGCGTCGCCGACCGGGCACCCGACGACCTGCGCGAGGAGGTCGGCCAGGCACAGGAGGCGACCCGGGCCGGCCTGGACGAGATCCGCCGCATCGCCCGCCGGCTGCGCCCCGGTGTCCTGGAGGAACTCGGCCTGGCCAGCGCCCTGCGCTCCCTCGCGGCCGAGTTCACCACCCACGGCCTGACCGTGCGCCACCACGTCACCGGCGACCTGCCCGCCCTGGCCCCGGAAGCGGAACTCGTCGTCTACCGGGTGGCCCAGGAGGGCCTCACCAACACCGCCCGGCACGCCGCGGCCGACCGCGCCGAACTCCGCCTCCGGCCGGTCACCGGCGGCGCCGAACTCCTCGTCCGCGACAACGGCACCGGCCTCGGCGGGTCCCGCGAGGGCGCCGGCATCACCGGCATGCGCGAACGCGCCCTGCTGATCGGCGCCGCCCTGAGCCTGGAGCCGGCCCCCGGCGGGGGAACCGAGATCCGGCTGCGCATCCCCGTCACAGAAGGACCCCGCTGATGTCCACCCCGATCCGCGTCCTGCTCGCCGACGACCACACCCTCGTCCGCCGGGGCGTACGCCTCATCCTCGACGGGGAGCCGGACCTGACCGTCGTCGCCGAGGCGGGGGACGGCGCCGAGGCGGTCGCCCTGGCCCGCGACAGGCCCGTCGACCTCGCCGTCCTGGACGTGGCCATGCCCCGCATGACCGGCCTGCAGGCCGCCCGTGAACTGTCCCGGCGCCTGCCCGACCTGCACATCCTGATCCTGACGATGTACGACAACGAGGAGTACTTCTTCGAGGCGCTCCGGGCCGGGGCCAGCGGCTACGTCCTCAAGTCCGTCGCCGACCGCGACCTGGTCGAGGCCTGCCGGGCGGCCGTGCGCGACGAGCCGTTCATCTACCCCGGCGCCGAGCGGGCCCTCGTCCGCTCCTACCTGGAACGCCTGGCGCGCGGCGACGGGCTGCCGGCCCGGGCCATCACCGAACGAGAGGAGGAGATCCTCAAACTGGTCGCCGAGGGGCACACCTCCAAGGAGATCGGCGAACTCCTCTTCATCAGCGCCAAGACCGTCGAACGCCACCGCGCCAACCTCCTGCAGAAACTCGGCATGCGCGACCGCCTGGAGCTGACCCGGTACGCCATCCGGGCGGGCCTCATCGAGCCGTGAGGCCCGGGGCCCGGTTGTCCACAGGCGGCCGGGCCACGTCCGGCGACCGCCTACCCTTGTCCCCATGAGCAGCATCGACCGGAGCCATTCAGCGGGCGGCACGCGCACGTACGAGGTACGCACCTACGGGTGCCAGATGAACGTCCACGACTCCGAGCGATTGGCCGGTCTGCTGGAGGACGCGGGCTACGTCCGCGCCCCCGAGGGCGCCGACGCGGCCGACGTCGTCGTCTTCAACACCTGCGCCGTGCGCGAGAACGCCGACAACAAGCTGTACGGCAACCTGGGCCACCTCGCCCCCAAGAAGGCGAGCCGCCCCGGCATGCAGATCGCGGTCGGCGGCTGCCTCGCGCAGAAGGACCGCGACACGATCGTGAAGAGGGCGCCCTGGGTGGACGTCGTCTTCGGCACGCACAACATCGGCAGGCTCCCGGTCCTGCTGGAGCGCGCCCGCGTGCAGGAGGAGGCGCAGGTCGAGATCGCCGAGTCCCTGGAGGCGTTCCCCTCGACGCTGCCCACCCGCCGCGAAAGCGCCTACGCGGCCTGGGTCTCCGTCTCCGTCGGCTGCAACAACACGTGCACCTTCTGCATCGTCCCGGCCCTGCGCGGCAAGGAGAAGGACCGCCGCCCCGGCGACATCCTGGCCGAGATCGAGGCCCTGGTCGCCGAGGGCGTCAGCGAGGTCACGCTGCTCGGGCAGAACGTGAACGCCTACGGCTCCGACATCGGCGACCGCGAGGCCTTCAGCAAGCTGCTGCGGGCCTGCGGGAGGATCGACGGCCTGGAGCGCGTCCGCTTCACCTCGCCGCACCCCCGCGACTTCACCGACGACGTCATCGCCGCCATGGCCGGGACGCCGAACGTGATGCCCCAGCTGCACATGCCCCTGCAATCCGGCTCCGACCCGGTCCTGAAGGCGATGCGCCGTTCCTACCGTCAGGAGCGCTTCCTCGGGATCATCGAGAAGGTCCGGGCCGCCATCCCGCACGCCGCCATCAGCACGGACATCATCGTGGGCTTCCCCGGCGAGACCGAGGAGGACTTCGAGCAGACGCTGCACGTGGTGCGCGAGGCCCGCTTCGCCCAGGCCTTCACCTTCCAGTACTCCAAGCGCCCGGGCACCCCGGCCGCCGGGATGGACGGCCAGATCCCCAAGAAGGTCGTCCAGGAGCGCTACGAGCGTCTGGTCGCCCTCCAGGAGGAGATCTCCTGGGAGGAGAACAAGAAGCAGGTCGGCCGCACACTGGAGCTGATGGTCGCCGAGGGCGAGGGCCGCAAGGACGACAGCACCCACCGCCTGTCCGGCCGCGCCCCCGACAACCGCCTCGTCCACTTCACCAGGCCGGACCAGAAGGTCCGTCCCGGTGACGTGGTGACGGTCGAGATCACCTACGCCGCCCCGCACCACCTCCTCGCCGAGGGCCCCGTCCTCGACGTGCGCCGCACGCGCGCGGGCGACGCCTGGGAGAAGCGCACCGCGGAGAAGTCCGCGAAGCCGTCCCGGCCGGCCGGTGTCCTGCTCGGCCTGCCCAAGGTCGGCGTCCCCGAGCCGCTGCCGGTGGCGGCCGGCGGGTGCGGCTGCGACTGAGCCGAGCGGCCGCCGGTGGCGGCGGGCGGCCGGGGCCCGGCCGGACCGCGTCCGCCGCGTGTGCCGGCGGCGCCGCCTGAGGGGTTACCCTGCCGATCATGCTTGTCGCCGCCGCCGTCTGCCCCTGCCCGCCGCTCCTGGTTCCCGAGATCGCCGCGGGAGCCGCTTCGGAGCTGGACGCCGCTCGGGCCGCCTGCTCGGACGCGCTGGGCGTGCTCGCCGCCGCCCGGCCCGGCCGTCTCGTGGTCGTCGGGCCGGTGGCCGGCTCCGGGCAGGAGGCCTACCCTCAGGGCAGCCCTGGCTCCTTCGAGGGCTTCGGCGTGGACCTCGGCGTACGGCTGGGACCGGCCCTGGCTGCGGACGCGGGCCGGCCGCTGCCCGGCTCGCTGGCGGTGGCCGCCTGGCTGCTGGAGCGGACCGCGTGGTCCGACGCCCCCCTCGAAGGGCTGGGCGTGGGGGAGCGGCTCCCGCCCGAGCAGTGCGTGCGGACCGGACGGGACCTCGTCGCGCGTGACGAGCGCGTGGCCCTGCTGGTGATGGGCGACGCCAGCGCGTGCCGGACGCTCAAGGCCCCGGGCTACCTCGACGAACGGGCGGCGCCCTTCGACGCGGAGGCGGCGCGCGCCCTCGCCGCGGTGGACCTGCCGGCGCTCACCGCGATGGACACCGGCCTCGCCGGCGAGCTGAAGGTGTCCGGCCGGGCTCCCTGGCAGGTCCTCGCGGGCGCGGCCGAGGGCGCGGACCTCGGCGGATCACTGCTGTACGAGGACGCGCCCTACGGGGTGGGGTACATCGTGGCCACCTGGTCGTAGCGGGCCGCCCCGGAGGGGCCGGGCCGTGGGCGCGGAGAACGGCGGACGGCCGGGAGCTTCGTGCTCCGCGGCCGTCCGCCGATGTGTACACCGTGCTGCGTGCTGCGATGCGCGTGTCAGGAAACGGGCGGTGGCGCGTCGTCCGGCGGCGTGCCGCCGGACGCGTCCCGCGGCGGTGCCGTACGTCCCGCCTCGGGCGGCGGGGTCACCGTGCCCGGCGGGGGAGTCGTGCCCGACGCGTCCGGTCCGCTCTCGCCCTTGTGCGCGAATCGGCCCATGGCGTCCTTGGCCCGGCCCGCGCCGGACTGGATCTTGCCGCTGTACTTGCCCTTGGTCCGCCTGTCGACGGCGTGCGCGGCCTTGTCGAGGCCGTGATGGATCCTGCCCTCGTTCCGCTGGGCGAGATCCGAGACCCTGCTCTTGGCCGGGCCCAGTCTGGCCTTCATGGTGTCCAGCAGACCCATGGTTCACCTTCCCTCACGCGTGGAGGTCACGTACGGGCGCCGTCGCCCGCCTCGTTGTCGGCCGCCTTGTCGGTGGACTGCTGGTGCGGGATGTCGACGCCGTCGCTCTCGGCCACCTCGGTGTCCTTCGCCGTCGGCTCGACCGCCTCCGACGCCCTCTCAGCCGCCGTCACCTCGGCAGCCGCCGCCGTCTCCTCCGCCTCGGAACCGGCCTTCGCCGTCTCGGCACCGGATGCGGCGGCAGGCGCCTCCGGGGTCTTGGACCGTCGGAGAAGTCGTGCAAATACGCCCATATCCACTCCATACGTTACTCGTGCGGGCGAATTCCCGCGTCGCCCGGTACATCCGTTTGCGCGGCCCGGGCCACCGCCTCTGCGATCCGGCGGCAGGAACCTCGCAACGGGCAACGACCCCGCAGCCGTGGCGTCACGTAACTCGTTCGAGAGGGCCCTCCGAGGTTTGCGAGACTGTTCCGGTGAGCAGCGCAGCCCCCGCCCCCCGCGTCATCGCCGTCGTCGGACCGACCGCGGCCGGAAAGTCCGATCTGGGCGTCTTCCTGGCCCAGCGTCTCGGTGGCGAGGTCGTCAACGCCGACTCCATGCAGCTCTACCGAGGGATGGACATCGGCACCGCCAAGCTGACGCCCGAGGAGCGCGGCGGGGTCCCGCACCACCTCCTCGACATCTGGGACGTCACCGTCACCGCGTCCGTCGCCGAGTACCAGCGCATGGCCCGGGAGCGGATCGACGCCCTGCTCGCCGAGGGCCGCTGGCCGATCCTGGTCGGCGGTTCCGGGCTGTACGTGCGCGGGGCCGTCGACAACCTGGAGTTCCCCGGCACCGACCCCGAGGTCCGGGCCCGCCTGGAGGAGGAGCTCACCCTGCGCGGCTCGGGAGCCCTGCACGCCCGCCTGGCCGCCGCCGACCCCGAGGCCGCTCGCGCGATCCTGCCGAGCAACGGCCGCCGGGTCGTCCGGGCCCTGGAGGTCATCGAGATCACCGGCAAGCCCTTCACCGCCAACCTCCCCGGCCACGACTCGGTGTACGACACCCTCCAGATCGGCGTCGACGTGGCCCGCCCCGAACTCGACGAGCGCATCACCCACCGGGTCGACCGCATGTGGGAGGCCGGTCTGGTGGACGAGGTGCGCGCACTCCAGGCGCAGGGGTTGCGTGAAGGGCGTACGGCCTCGCGCGCGCTCGGCTACCAGCAGGTGCTCGCGGCACTGGCCGGGGAGTGCACCCTGGAGGAAGCGCGGACCGAGACCGTCCGTGCCACCAAGCGCTTCGCGCGCCGCCAGGATTCATGGTTCAGGCGCGATCCCCGGGTGCACTGGTTGAGTGGGGCTGCGGCCGATCTCACAGAACTTCCGCAGCTCGCGCTCTCCTTGGTCGAACGACCGGTTACAGCCTGATCACGTCATGGCATCGGGACGCCCAGGCCGTCATCCGCGCCTACGGCGGCGTGCCATCATCGAGCTTCGATCGACCGAGTTCAGTCCTAGTGGGGAGGGCGCGTGGCGATGGAGGCCGGCCCTCGCGACACGGCAGGAAGCACCGATCGCATCACCGCCGAGCGGGATGGGACCGGGCACGAGGACGGACCGGAGCAGGACACGGACCGCCTCAGCTCCGACGGGCCCGACGAGACGCAGGGCGGCGTGACCGACGACGGTCCCGAGCCCGGGGAGATGTTCGCGGACGAGGTCGAGGTCGAGCTGCGCCCGCAGCGCCGGCTGCGCATCTGGCAGCTCGCCCCCATCGTGGCCCTGGCCGCGGTCGGCTCGCTGATGTTCGCCTTCCCGCTCGCCTTCGACTTCGGCGACAGCGGCGCGGTCATCGCCATGCTCGGCCTGCTGATCTGCTCGACCGCCGCGGGCTGGGGCATGATGGCGGCCCGCCGGGTCGGCCACACCTGGCCGGGACTGCCGGCCAAGGGCTCGGGCCGCAGACCCGACTGGCGGGTCGTCCTCGCGTACGCCCTGATGGTGACCGTCGTGGTGGTCCTCGCCGTATGGCGCGTGGCGCGGCTGCGCTGAGCACCGGGACGGGTGGGGCCACTGTCGTACCCCCCGGACGGGCGCGGTCGCTGTCGTACCCACCCCGTACGATCGAGGAATGAGCACGCGGATCGCCTTCCTCAAGGGTCACGGCACCGAGAACGACTTCGTGATCGTCCCGGACCCCGAGAACGCCGTCGACCTGCCCCCGGCCGCCGTCGCCGCCCTGTGCGACCGCCGTGCGGGCATCGGCGGTGACGGCCTGCTGCACGTGGTGCGCTCCGCCGCGCACCCCGAGGCGCGGGGCATGGCCGAGGAGGCGGAGTGGTTCATGGACTACCGCAACGGCGACGGCTCGATCGCCGAGATGTGCGGCAACGGCGTGCGCGTGTTCGCGCGCTACCTGCAGCGCGCCGGGCACGTGACGGAAGGGGACCTCGCCGTCGCGACCCGCGGGGGCGTCAAGACCGTCCACATCGCCAAGGACGGTGAGGTCACCGTCGGCATGGGCAGGGCGCGGCTCCCCGAAGGGGACGTCACTGTGAGCGTCGGCGAGCGCACCTGGCCCGTGCGGAACGTGAACATGGGCAACCCGCACGCGGTCGCCTTCGTCGACGACCTGGCACAGGCCGGCGATCTGCGCACCCCCCCGTCCTTCAGCCCGGCCTCCGCCTACCCCGACGGCGTGAACGTCGAGTTCGTGGTCGACCGCGGCCCCCGCCGCGTCGCGCTCCGCGTGCACGAGCGCGGCTCCGGCGAGACCCGTTCCTGCGGTACGGGCGCGTGCGCCGTCGCCGTGGCCGCCGCCCGCCGTGACGGGGCCGACCCCGCGGCCACCGGCACCCCCGTGACGTACACCGTGGACGTGCCCGGCGGCACGCTGGTGATCACCGAGCATCCCGACGGCGAGATCGAGATGACCGGGCCCGCGGTGATCGTGGCCGAGGGCGAGATCGACGCGGACTGGCTGGAGGACGCCATGGCCGTGTGAGCCGGGAGACTCGTCCTCGAAGGGTGGGTCAACCGTCTCCGAGGGCCATCCGGATCCTCCGGGAAGAACCGCGCGCTCTGGGCCCGGGCGACCCGAAAACACCGGCGACAACCGGCCACTTGGCGGGAACGAGCCGGATGAGACCGGCACGCAGGGGGTGCAAACCTCACATTCATCCCTCGAATGGGTGATCAGTTTCACGCTCGGCGAGAGGCGGTCAGCCAGGCGTGGTGGGCTCGGTAGCATCAAGCACCGGCCCGGACGGGGGACCGAAGCCGCCCCCTGAGCCGTGTCCGCCCTGGGGCTCCCCGTCCGCCGGTTGACGCAGCCGGAGGTGCCCATGAGTGCGGAGGCCACGAATCCCGTGACCCCAGGCCCGATGCCGGGCGCGGTGTCGGGACCGGTGACGCCGACAGCGCCGCGCAGAAAGGCCCGCTCCCGGATCGACCTGCGCCGCCTGGGCAGGGCCGCCGTGCTCGGCCCCGCCGCCCGCGACCGGCTGCCCGACGCGATCAGCCACGTCGTCGAGGCCCACCGCGCCCACCACCCCGACGCGGACCTGGAACCCCTGCGCCGCGCCTACGTCCTGGCCGAGTCCTCGCACCGCGGCCAGATGCGCAAGAGTGGCGAGCCGTACATCACGCACCCCCTGGCGGTGACCCTGATCCTCGCCGAACTCGGCGCGGAGACCACGACGTTGACCGCCTCCCTGCTCCACGACACCGTCGAGGACACGGACGTGACGCTGGATCAGGTACGGGAGCACTTCGGCGAGGAGGTCCGCTACCTCGTCGACGGCGTCACCAAGCTGGAGAAGGTCGACTACGGCGCCGCCGCCGAACCCGAGACCTTCCGCAAGATGCTCGTCGCCACCGGCAACGACGTCCGCGTGATGTCGATCAAACTCGCCGACCGGCTGCACAACATGCGCACCCTGGGCGTGATGCGGCCAGAGAAGCAGGAACGCATCGCCAAGGTGACACGTGACGTCCTCATCCCGCTCGCCGAACGCCTCGGCGTGCAGGCCCTCAAGACCGAGCTGGAAGACCTCGTCTTCGCGATCCTGCACCCCGAGGAGTACCAGAGCACCAGGGAGCTGATCGTCCGCAACGCCGCCCGTGCCGACGATCCGCTCGCCGAGGTCGCCGACGAGATGCGGACGGTGCTGCGCGAGGCCGACATCCCGGCCGAAGTCCTCATCCGCCCTCGCCACTTCGTCTCCCTGCACCGCGTCTCCCGCAAACGCGGCCGGCTCCGCGGCTCCGACTTCGGCCGCCTGCTGGTCCTGGTGCAGGAGGACGCCGACTGCTACGGCGTCCTGGGCGAGCTCCACACCTGCATGACGCCGGTCGTCTCGGAGTTCAAGGACTTCATCGCCGTACCGAAGTTCAACCTGTACCAGTCGCTGCACACGGCAGTCGCCCGCGAGGACGGCCAGGTCGTCGAAGTCCTCATCCGCACGCACCAGATGCACAAGGTCGCCGAGGCAGGAGTCGTCGCCCTCGGCAACCCCTACGCACCCGCCCCCGAGGACCCGGCCGACGGCGAGCGCGTCGACCCCACCCGCCCCGGCTGGCTCTCCCGCCTCCTGGACTGGCAGGAGGCGGCACCCGACCCGGACCACTTCTGGTCGGTCCTGCGAGAAGACCTCGCCCAGGACCGGGAGATCACCGTCTTCCGTCCCGACGGCGGCACGCTCGGCCTGCCCGAAGGAGCGACCTGCGTGGACGCGGCCTACGCCCAGTACGGCGAGGACGCGCACGCCTGCATCGGAGCGCGCGTCAACGGCCGGCTCGCGACGCTGAGCACCGTCCTGAAGGACGGCGACACCGTGCAGCTCCTCATGGGCCAGGACCCGGCGTCCGAACCCTCCCGCGAATGGCTGGAGCACGCCCACACGCCCGCCGCCCGGATCGCCATCCAGCGCTGGCTGGCCGCCCACCCGGCGCAGGCCGAGGCCCAGCGGGGGAACGCGGCGCGGGACGCCCGGGCGAGTAACGCGACAGGCCGGGCGGTTCCCCGGCCGGCAGTCGGCGCACCCGGGACCGGCGGACCCGCCGAGCGGCCCGCCGCCCGCCCGGCGGGCGCCGACGTGCTCGCCGACCTGCCGGACGCGACGGTCCGGCTGGCCCGCTGCTGCACACCCGTACCGCCCGACGCGATCACCGGCTTCGCCGTGCGCGGGGGCGCCGTCACCGTGCACCGCGTGGAGTGCGTCGCGGTCGCGCGCATGCGGGCCGGGGGGCGTGCTCAGGTCGGCGTGCGCTGGGGGGACACCGCAGAGTGCCGGGTCACACTGGTCGCCGAATCGTTCGTCCGTCCCCATCTGCTCGCGGACCTCACCGAGGCCATGGCCCTCGAAGGCGCCGAGATCGTCTCGGCGACCGTCGAGCCGCCGACCCAGCAGCAGGTGCGGCACACCTACACGGTGCAGCTCCCGGACGCCGCCCACCTGCCCGCCCTGATGCGCGCCATGCGCCAGGTGGCCGGGGTGTACGACGTGAGCCGGGCGCAGCCCCAGACGCCGGGCGGCTGAACCGGCCGTGCCGATCGGGGACGGCACCCGGCGCAGGCCCCGGTCCCCGGTTCGGGTGGGGCGGACGCGCGCCGTTCCCGCCCGGCACGCGCACGCTGGTAGCCGTGGGGCATGCCCCACACGCCCCGCGTCCGCGCCCCTCGCACCCGCCGCCGGCGGACCTCCGCCGCCCTGTTCGCCTCCGCCGTCTCCGTCTGCCTCGTCGCCGCGAGCTCCTCCGCCGTCCCGCTGGGCGTCGGTGACCGCCTCTTCCCGTATCTGGGCAATCCCGGCTACGACGTCGCCTCGTACGACCTCTCGTTCGTCTATTCCGGCGACAACAGCGAGCCCCTGCGGGCCGTCACCACCATCGACGCCTGGACCAGCGAGGACCTCGACCGGATCAACCTGGACTTCGCCCACGGCACGGTCGAGTCGGTCGAGGTCGACGGCGACCCCGCCCGGTTCAGCAGGGCCGGCGAGGACCTCGTGATCACGCCCGACGACTCCGTGTCCGACGACAACTGGATGCGGATCACCGTCCGGCACACCAGCGACCCCGTGGCGGCCGAAGGGCGTGAGGGCGGCTGGGTGCGCACCGCGGACGGCCTCGCCCTGGCCAACCAGGCCGATGCCGCGCACCTGGTCTTCCCGTGCAACGACCACCCCTCCGACAAGGCGATGTTCACCGTCCGGGTCACCGCACCCGACGGGCACACCGCCGTCGCGAACGGCCTGCCCGCCGGCGTGGACCGGGCCGGCGGCTCGACCATGTGGACCTACCGCACCCGGCACCCCATGGCCACCGAACTCGCCCAGGTCTCCATCGGCCGCTCCACGGTGCTGCGCCGCACCGGCCCGCACGGCCTGCCCGTACGCGACGTCGTGCCGACACGGCACCGCGAGGCCCTCGAACCCTGGCTGGAGAAGACCCCCGCCCAGATCGAGTGGATGGAGCGCAAGGTCGGCCGCTACCCCTTCGAGACGTACGGCCTGCTCATGGCCGACGCCACCACCGGCTTCCAACTGGAGACGCAGACGCTCTCCCTCTTCGAGCGGGATCTGTTCACCGACCCGGTCTACCCCCGGTGGTACGTCGAGGCGATCATGGTCCACGAGCTGGCCCACCAGTGGTTCGGCAACAGCGTCGGCCCCCGCGCCTGGTCCGACCTGTGGCTCAACGAGGGGCACGCCACCTGGTACGAGGCCCTCTACGCCGAGGAGCACGCCGGCAAACCCATGCGGGACCGGATGCAGGCCGCGTACGGCGCCTCCGACCGCTGGCGCGCCGCCGGCGGACCGCCCGCCGAGCCCAAGCCCCCCGCGCCCGGCAACAAGACCGGCATCTTCCGGCCCAACGTCTACGACGGCGCCGCGCTCGTCCTGTACGCCCTGCGCCAGGAGATCGGCCGCCCGGCCTTCGAACGCCTGCAGCGCGCCTGGACCGCCCGGTACCGGGACGCCACGGCCACGACGGAGGACTTCGTCCGCCTCGCCGCCGAAATCTCCGGGCGTGATCTGGACGGCTTCTTCCACGGCTGGCTGTACGGGGAGAAGACACCGCCGATGCCGGGACATCCGGACTGGAAGGCGGGGGCTCCGGCGAAGGCGGCCGGGCCGGGGAAGGCGGCAGGGCCCGGCGAAGCGGCGGGATCCCCCCGGACGGCCGGGCGATAACACGGTGACGAGACGCCCCGTGCCGTGCGACCATCTTCGGGTCGGCGCGGCACCGGGCGCCGGGGAATCTCCCGGACGGCTCGTGCGTTGTGGACAGTGACGCAACGGCTCGCAGCGCTGTCGCCGCCATCGGTTTCCCAGCTACGTAAGGATCCAATGACCTCCTCTTCTTCCTTTTCCCAGGACACCAAGCGCTTCGCGCACAACCACCCCGAGGGTCTTCGGGCCGATGCCCTGATGGAAGAGGACGTCGCCTGGAGCCACGAGATCGACGGAGAGCGGGACGGCGATCAGCTCGACCGCTCCGAGCGCGCGGCCCTGCGCCGTGTGGTGGGCCTCTCCACCGAGCTCGAGGACGTCACCGAGGTCGAGTACCGCCAGCTGCGTCTGGAGCGGGTCGTCCTCGTCGGCGTCTGGACCTCGGGCACCGTGCAGGACGCGGAGAACTCCCTCGCGGAGCTCGCCGCCCTCGCGGAGACGGCCGGCGCGCTGGTGCTCGACGGTGTCGTCCAGCGCCGCGACAAGCCCGACGCGGCCACGTACATCGGCTCCGGCAAGGCCGAGGAGCTGCGGGACATCGTCCTGGAGACGGGCGCGGACACCGTCATCTGCGACGGTGAGCTCAGCCCCGGCCAGCTCATCCACCTCGAGGACGTCGTCAAGGTCAAGGTCATCGACCGCACGGCCCTGATCCTCGACATCTTCGCCCAGCACGCCAAGTCCCGCGAGGGCAAGGCGCAGGTCGCGCTCGCGCAGATGCAGTACATGCTGCCGCGGCTGCGCGGCTGGGGTCAGTCGCTGTCCCGGCAGATGGGCGGCGGCAAGGGCGGCGGCCTCGCCACCCGCGGTCCCGGTGAGACGAAGATCGAGACGGACCGGCGGCGGATCCGCGAGAAGATGGCGAAGATGCGCCGGGAGATCGCGGACATGAAGACCGGCCGCGAGATCAAGCGCCAGGAGCGCAAGCGCCACAAGGTGCCGTCCGTGGCCATCGCGGGCTACACCAACGCCGGCAAGTCCTCCCTGCTCAACCGCCTCACGGGCGCGGGCGTGCTGGTCGAGAACGCGCTGTTCGCGACCCTCGACCCGACCGTTCGCCGGGCCGAGACCCCGAGCGGGCGGCTGTACACGCTGGCGGACACGGTCGGCTTCGTGCGCCACCTGCCCCACCACCTGGTCGAGGCGTTCCGCTCCACGATGGAGGAGGTCGGCGAGTCCGATCTGATCCTTCACGTGGTGGACGGTTCGCACCCGGTCCCGGAGGAGCAGTTGGCGGCCGTGCGCGAGGTGATCAGGGACGTCGGCGCCACCGACGTACCCGAGATCGTCGTGATCAACAAGGCCGACGCGGCCGACCCGCTGACGCTGCAGCGCCTGCTGCGCGTGGAGAAGCGGTCCATCGCCGTCTCGGCCCGCACCGGCCAGGGCATCGACGAGCTGCTCGCGCTGATCGACAACGAGCTGCCCCGCCCGTCGGTCGAGATCGAGGCACTGGTGCCGTACACACACGGCAAGCTGGTCGCCCGTGCCCACGACGAGGGCGAGGTGATCTCCGAGGAGCACACCGCGCAGGGCACCCTCCTCAAGCTGCGCGTGCACGAGGAACTGGCGGCGGAACTCGCGCCGTACGTTCCGGCCCCGGCCCTCTGAGGCCCGGCCCGTAAGCGGGAAGGCCCGCTCCCTGTCCGCAGGGAGCGGCCCTTCCCGCGCGTCCCGGTCAGCGACCGCCGTACGTCCTGCTCATGTCCTGGTAGAGCGGCTCGGCGTCCCGGCCCGGCTGCGGGCCCGCCAGCCAGGTGTTGTCGGTGGGGCCGATCGAGGTGTTGGAGACCAGCACGGTCTTGCCGTTCAGCACCCGGAACCAGCCGCCGCCGGACGAGCCGCCGGTCATGTCGCAGCCGATGCGGTACATCGTCGGCAGCGACGGGCTCAGCGAGAACCGGCCGGGCACGTCCACGCACTTGAACATCTTCAGACCGTTGTAGGGCGGCGCGGCGGGGTAGCCCCAGGCGCCCGTCTTGGCGGCCTCGGCCGCGGACGGGGCGGGAGAAGTCCACGTCGAGCGCGCCCCCGACCGTCTCCTCCAGCGACTTCGATCCCCGCTCCGGCTTCACGTGCAGCACGGAGTAGTCGTACGCGGCACCGTCACCGCCGCTCTCCGAACCGCCCTGGATCCACTGGTTCGAGGTCGAGGCCCAGTCCGCCCACCAGTTGCCGTACGGAGCGACCTCCGCGGGGTTCGCGTCGCCCAGCTCCGCCTCGGACGTGCCGAGGTCGTTGTAGGCCGGCACGAACACGATGTTCCGGTACCAGCCGCCGTCGCCGCCGGCGTGCACACAGTGGCCCGCCGTCCACACCAGGTTGGACTTGCCGGCGTGGTTGACGTCCTTGATCACCGTGCCCGAGCAGACCGCCGGTCCGTCGGGGGAGTCGAAGAAGACCTTGCCGACCGGCGCCGCGTTCTCGTGGTACGGCATCTTCTCGGCCTGTGCCCTCGCGGGCGCCGGTTCCGGGGCGCTGACGCCCTGGCCGACCGACGCGTCCTTCGTCGTGACCGTCTTGTCGGATTCCTCGGCGGACCGCATCCGCTCCGGTTTCCAGAGTCCGTCGATCACCGGGTTGACGAAGTCCTCGGCGTCACTGAGCCACTTGTCCTCGTCCCAGTTCTTCCAGCCGCCCTTCCTCCACCGGTCGACGTCGATGCCGTGTTCCTCGAGCCTGCCGGCGATGCCGGCCGGGATCCGGGCCTCGCCGCCGCCGGCCCCGGCCGCCCGGGAGGCGGTGGCGTCGGGCTTGTCGTTCGCCGAGTCCACGCGGTCCGCCGAGCCGCCGCAGGCGGTTGCGGTGAGCGTCAGGGCGGCGACGGCACCGGTGGCGGCGAGAGCGGAGCACCGCCCGAGCCTCGGTACGGGCGTACGTGTGGGACGCTTGGTGTGATCACCCCCGTCATACGGTGCGCGTGGATGCGTGTCCGGGACCGCGCTGTGCGCGCAGAACATGAGCGCGGCCGGGCCGGAGCCCGCGTATGCCGCGGCACTCCACCCCGTCCGCGGCCGGGGCTCACCGCCCCGCGAACTTCTTGCTGACCGAGTCGTAGACGCCCTCTGCCTCGGTGCCCAGGCGCGGTCCGGCCAGCCAGCCCGACGTCACCGGGCCGATCGAGGTGTTGGAGACCAGCGCGGGCTTGCCGTCCGAGCCGGTCGCGACCCATCCGCCGCCCGACGCACCACCGGTCATGGTGCAGCCGATGCGGTACATCGTCGGATCCGACGCGGTGATCGACAGGCGGCCCGGCCGGTCCTGGCACCGGTACAGCTTCTGCCCGTCGTACGGCGGCGCGGCCGGGTAGCCGATCGCCGTGAGACTCTCGATCTGCGGCACGGCGGGAGCCTTGAAGTCGACCGGCAGCGCCGAACCGACCGTCTCCTCCAGCGACTTGCCCTCGCTGCCCTTCTCCGGCGTGACGTGGATGACCGCGAAGTCGTAGGACGCGCCGTCGCCGCCCGTCGAACCGCCCTGCTCGATCCACTGGTCCGAGGTCTGCGCCCAGTCCCCCCACCAGACGCCGTAGGGGGCGACGTCCTCACGGGTGGCGTTCTCCAGCGCCTCGATCGGCTTGCCGTCGTCGTTGTACGACGGCACGAACGCGATGTTGCGGTACCAGCCGCCCCTCTTGCCCGCGTGCACACAGTGGCCGGCCGTCCACACCAGGTTCGACTTGCCCGGGTGCGCGGGGTCCTTCACCACCGTCGCCGAACAGACCGCCGAGCCCTCGGGGGAGTCGAAGAACACCTTCCCGGCCGTGGGGACGGCGGCGTGGTACGAGGGCGGCACGGCCTGCGCCCTCACCGGCCGGGGCGTGGGGTCGGTGACGCCCTGGTCACCGGAGAGGTCGCTCTCGTCGACGCCTTGGTCGGGCTCCTCGGCCTCCCGCATGCGGTCCGGGTTCCAGAGCCCCTCGATGATCGGGTTGATGTACTCGTTGGCCTCGCGCAGCCAGTCGTCCCGGTCCCAGTCCTTCCAGGCGCCCTTCTTCCACTGGTCGACGTCGATCCCGTGCTCGCGGAGGCGGTCGCGGATGTCGTCGGGGATCCTGAGCTTGCCGTCGTCGGAGGCGGAGGCGGAGGGCTCGCCGTTCGCCTCGGCGTCGCCCGACCCGCAGGCGGTGGTGGTCAGCGCGAGCGCCGAGGCGAGGGCGACGGCGGCCAGCACGGGGGAGTTCCTGCGGCCCGCCCTCCCTCCTCGCCGAGCGGTGGGCAACGGTCGTATGTATCGCATGATCTGACTCCCCCTGATGGTGACTACATGGACGGACAGGTGCTTCTCGCCTGCGCCGCCCGCTGCTTGGAGCGGAGCCGGCCGGCACCCTGCGGCGTCCGGGAACGGCACCACACCCTATGCGGTGCCTGTGGGGGAGGTCCGACGGAACAGCAACAGTTCCGTCACGGAAAGGATCTTGAGGCAACCCGTAACCCGGTGCGCCATGGGGGGTTGGTAGCGGTGGGGGGCCTGCTGTCGGTGTGCGCTCGCTCCTACATGCCCGTGCCCAGGAGGAGGTCAGGGAAGCCGTGGCGGGAACCGCTCTTGGGGGTCGTGCGTCAGAGGAGGCCGCTGTGGGGCGTGCGTCGGTGAAGACCCCGCGTCGGCGCGGAGCCGCCGGCGATACCGGAGCACCGGGGGAGGCGGGCACCGCACCCGTGGCGGAGGAGAGCGGGCGTCGGCGCGGGGACGGCCCGCCGGGGATGCCCGCCCGGCCCCAAGGGGTGCTGCGGCGGCAGCCCTCGCGCGAACCCTCGGCCCGGACGTACGCACGGGCCCTGCCGATCGTGCCGGTGCGCGCACGTGGCCTGACCATCGAGGGTGCGGACGGCCGCCGCTACCTCGACTGCCTGTCGGGCGCCGGCGCCCTCGCCCTCGGGCACAACCACCCCGTCGTCCTGGAAGCCATCCGCAAGGTCCTCGACTCCGGTGCGCCCCTGAACGCCCTCGGCCTGGCGACACCCGTCAAGGACGCCTTCACCACCGAACTGTTCAGGACCCTGCCCCCGGGCCTGGCCGACCGGGCACGGGTGCGCTTCTGCGGACCGGCGGGCGGCGACGCCCTGGAGACCGCCTCCGCACTCGTCCGCGCCGCGACCGGGCGGAGCGGCCTGATCAGGTTCCCCGGCGCCGTGCATGAGGGCCCTGCCGGACGGCTCACCGCCGGATCGCTCCACACGTCCGGGGACGCCTCCCACGCGCCGACCACCTGTCCGCCGCGCCCGAACGGCCATGACCGCACCTCCCGCGTGGGCAGGGGGCAGGAAGCCGAACGCCTCGCCCCCTGGACCGCGTCCGCTCCCGACCCCGCGGCGTCCGCCGGGCCGCTCGCCGCCGGCGTGATCGTCGAGCCCGTGGAGGGCGGAGACGGGGTGATTCCCGCACCGGGCGGCTGGCTCCGGCGCATGCGGCAGCTCACGGCCGACCACTCTGTCCCGTTGATCGTCGACGAAACCCGGACGGGCGTCGGACGGACCGGTACCTTCTGGGCCGTGGAACACAGTGGCGTGACTCCCGACGTGATGGTCCTCTCCGAGGCCATCGGCGGCAGCCTGCCCCTGTCCGTCGTCGTCTACCGCGACGCCCTCGGCACCGGGAGCCCCGGCGCCGACGGCGGCCCCTTCCGGGGCAATCAGCTCGCCATGGCCGCCGGCACGGCGACCCTCGCCCACGTCCGGGAGAACCGCCTGGCCGAGCGCGCGGCAGCCCTCGGCGCACGCATGCTGGGCCGACTCGGGTGTCTGGCCGCAGAGTTCTCGTGTGTCGGCCAGGTGCGGGGGACGGGATTGATGATCGGGGTCGAGCTGGTGGATCCCGAGGGCGGTGAGCCCGCGTCCGGACCTGAGCCCAGGTCCGGGCCGGGGGCCGGGGCCGCCCGGCCGGAGGAAGGGCCCGCGTCGGGCGGCGGTGCGGGTACGGTGCCGGGCCGGATGAGGGGGAGCGAGGGACTCGGTGGTCCCGCCGCTCGCGAACTGGCCTGCGCCGTCCGGCGCGAGTGCCTGCGACGGGGTCTCATCGTCGGACTCGGCGGCCGTCACGGGAGCGTCGTGCGGCTGCTTCCGCCCCTGACGATCACCGACGAGCAGGCGGCCGCCGTCCTGGACCGCCTCGCTGACGCGATCCGAGTGGTGTCGGCCCGTGGCTGTCGGAGCACGGCAGCGGTGCGGTTCACGCCGTGAGGTCCGGCGGAACGGAAAAGCCGGTTGTACGGGGGCTTCACGCCGTGCCCTTGCGCGCTGCTGCTGGTCGCGGGACGGGCCGTCCTGCCCTGGGACACGGCGCATCCTTAACCGCGCCGAGGACGACTCCTGGGCTCGCCCGCCCCGCTCGCCCCACCCGCAACCATCCCACGAGGTACCTGTCTTGAACGCCACCCCCGCAGCCGACGGCCACGCTACGATGCGAGAAGGGGCCCCGTCGAGGACCGCGTGCCCAGGCAGTCGGGGACCGGAACGGCCCTGCCCCGGCAAGGACTCGAACCGGCGACGCGACCGGCCCAGGGGCAGATCGTCGACCCCACCCCCGACACCCCGGCCCACCCCGACGCACACACCCTCGCCGAGGCAGCAGCCGTGGAAGCCCTCCTGCGCTGCTGGGTACGCGAGACCGACCTGCCCATGCCTCCCGACGGCATCCTCCGCATCCCCCTTCCTGCCAGCGACAACCAGGGCTACTACTTCCGCGCGTCACGGCGAGCGGACCTCGACGCCCGGCTGCCCGGCATCGTGGAGCGCAGCGACACGTTCGTCTGCGACGACGTCACCGACGAGCGCCTCCTCTACTACCTGGCCGTCAACAACGTCCTCGGCCTCATCGGGGCGTTCGGCTCCCAGGGCCTGGCGGACGAACGTCTGCTGCTCGCCGCTTTCCGCCGCTTCCTCGGCGACCTCGCCTCCGGCCCGTCCCGGCTTCGCACCTCCCTGTCCGCCCGGTTGCTCGACTCACCCGTCCTGCGCTGCAAGGCCAACCTGCTGACCCGGCTGCACGGCCTGGACGAGCTCGTGGGCCCGGTCGACACGCAGTCCGTCTACGTCACCATCGCCAACCCCCTGCACGCCTGAAGACCCTGTCCCAGCCCACCACCGAGTTCCGTCGCCTCCCGAGGACATGCCCGATCCCTCCTTCTGAACGGAGCCGTCGGTGTCTCCCCGCCGGCCCGACCGCCGACACTGCCACCGCTGTCAGTACCGCTGTCGGGACCGCCGTCAGTACCGCTGTCACGGCCAAGGCCGGTGCCGGCTCCCGCGCCGAGCCCGGCTTCGGCTCCGGTCGCCCTGCCGACGATCCCTCCGGCATCGGGGCCCCTGCGGAGCTCCGGCCGGACTCCGCTGCGGACGGGGACAGCGCAGACACCATGGACCTGCGGCACCCGGTGGAACTCCTGGCCCTCATCGCGGAACAGACAACCGATCGCACTCCGCGCGAGGTGGGCTGTGCCGGAGAGGACCCGGGACCACACATCACTCCCGCTTCCGCTGCCCGCTCCGTAACCGCGCCCCCGACCACCTCCGGCTTCCAGTACGACGATCTCCTCGACCACGTCTCCGACTGGGGCCGCGCACCTGGACCCGCTGGCCCGCCACTACCCGGCCCGGCCGCACGACACCGGAGTCCATCTGCTCGTCGGCGCCGTCGCCGACCGGGGCCGTGGTCTGGGCGGTCTGCTCCTCAGAGCCGTGGCCGATCTCGTTCTCGCTCGGCGTCCCTCCTGCGTACGGGGCATCGCGGAACCCGACATCCGCAACACCCCCTCCCTCGCCGCTTTCCTCACCGCCGGCTTCCGGTTCTCCGCCGAGGTCGATCCGCCGGGCAAA
This sequence comes from Streptomyces sp. NPDC058741, assembly GCF_042746715.1. Lineage (NCBI taxonomy): Bacteria > Bacillati > Actinomycetota > Actinomycetes > Kitasatosporales > Streptomycetaceae > Streptomyces > Streptomyces sp. NPDC058741. The sequence goes on from NZ_JBHYQH010000018.1 coordinate 63,510, forward strand.
CGGGCCGCCCTCGTGATCCGAGACCGATCACTCCGGCATCTGATGCAGCACTGTGTCACCGGCCCGTCACCCTTCGAACGCGAGGCGTTCCGCCCCGGTTCCCGGAGACCGGGAGAACGCACACATTTCTCCGGCCGTTCTCCGATTCCCGGCGCCGTCTCCCGGCGCGGTTCCGCCCGCCGCCTCCCTCCTCGCGATCCCTGCGGCCCGCCGTCCCCCCTGCGGCCTCCACCGTCCCGTCCGGCGCACCAGGAGCCCTCGGCCTTGATCCCCTCACTGCCCGCGCCTCGAACTCACCGGACGTCTCGGCCCGCCACCACGCCCCCACGGTCGCTCCGTCCCCTGCCGTCGCCCCGATCGCACCCGGCGTCTCCGTCTCGATCGCCCGTTTGTCAGTGCTGGGTCGTAGGGTGGTCGCGCTATGACGAAGCCCTCACTCCCCGAACTCCTGCATGCTGCCGTCACTGCCGTCGGCGGTACGGAGCGCCCCGGTCAGGTGGCCATGGCCGAAGCCGTCGCGGAAGCGATCGATGACGGCTCCCACCTGCTGGTCCAGGCCGGCACCGGCACCGGCAAGTCGCTGGGTTACCTGGTGCCCGCGCTCGCGCACGGGGAGCGAGTGGTCGTCGCGACCGCCACCCTGGCCCTGCAGCGCCAGCTGGTGGAACGCGACCTCCCGAGAACGGTCGAGTCGCTGCACCCGCTGCTGCGCCGCCGCCCGGAGTTCGCGATGCTCAAGGGCCGGTCGAACTACCTGTGTCTGCACCGCCTCCACGAGGGCGTCCCGCAGGACGAGGAGGAGGGCCTCTTCGACCAGTTCGAGGCGGCCGCACCCACCAGCAAGCTCGGCCAGGACCTGCTGCGCGTGCGTGACTGGGCCGACGAGACCGAGACCGGCGACCGCGACGACCTCACGCCCGGTATCTCGGACCGGGCCTGGTCCCAGGTGTCGGTGTCGTCGAGGGAGTGCCTGGGTGCCTCGAAGTGCGCCTACGGCGCGGAATGCTTCGCCGAGATGGCCCGGGAGCGGGCCAAGCTCGCCGAGGTCGTCGTCACCAACCACGCCCTGCTCGCGATCGACGCCATCGAGGGCGCCCCGGTCCTTCCGCAGCACGAGGTGCTGATCGTCGACGAGGCGCACGAGCTGGTCTCACGGGTCACGGGAGTCGCCACCGGCGAACTCACCCCCGGCCAGGTGAACCGCGCCGTACGTCGGGCCGCCAAACTCGCCAACGAGAAGGCCGCAGACCAGCTCCAGACCGCCGCAGAGGGGTTCGAGCGGTTGATGGAGCTGGCGCTGCCGGGCCGTCTGGAGGAGATCCCCGAGGACCTCGGGTATGCGCTGATGGCGCTGCGTGACGCGTGCCGCACGGTCATCTCCGCGATCGGGAACACCCGCGACAAGTCCGTCCAGGACGAGGACGCGGTCCGCAAGCAGGCCCTTGCGTCCGTGGAGAACGTGCACGACGTTGCGGAGCGGATCACCAACGGCTCCGAGTGGGACGTGGTCTGGTACGAGCGGCACGACCGCTTCGGCGCGTCCCTGCGCGTCGCCCCCATGTCGGTCTCGGGCCTGCTGAGGGAGAAGCTCTTCGCGGATCGGTCGGTGGTCCTGACGTCCGCGACGCTGAAGCTGGGCGGTGATTTCAACGGGGTCGGCGCCTCCCTGGGCCTCGCCCCCGAGGGCACGGAGGGGGACGACGTCCCGCAGTGGAAGGGCATCGACGTCGGCTCGCCCTTCGACTACCGCAAGCAGGGCATCCTGTACGTGGCCAAGCATCTGGCGCGCCCAGCCCGGGACGGCGACCGCGCGGACATGCTCGACGAGCTCAGCGAGTTGATCCAGGCGGCCGGCGGCCGCACATTGGGCCTGTTCTCCTCGATGAGGGGCGCGCAACTGGCCGCCGAGGAGCTGCGCTCCCGGATCCCGGAGCTCCCGATCCTCCTCCAGGGAGAGGAGACGCTCGGCGAACTGATCAAGAACTTCGCGGCCGACCCGAAGACCTGCCTCTTCGGCACACTGTCGCTGTGGCAGGGCGTGGACGTCCCCGGTCCCAGCTGCCAGTTGGTCGTCATGGACAAGATCCCGTTCCCGCGCCCGGACGATCCTCTGATGAGCGCGCGCCAGAAGGCCGTGGAGGACGCGGGCGGCAACGGCTTCATGGCGGTCGCCGCGACCCATGCCGCGCTCCTCATGGCGCAGGGCGCCGGCCGCCTCGTACGGGCGTCGGGTGACCGGGGGGTGGTCGCCGTACTGGACCAGCGGCTGGCCACGGCGCGGTACGGGGGCTACCTCAAGGCGTCGCTGCCCGACTTCTGGTACACGACGGACCGTAACCAGGTGCGGAAGTCGCTGGCCGCCATCGACGCGGCGGCGCAGCAGGCGGAAGCCGGGTGAGGCTCGGGGGGCCGGTCCGCAGCACGCCGGCCCTGCACGCCGCAGGGCCTGTCCGGGGCACCGTGCGGGCCGCGCCCTCCAGGTGGTACGGCTGCTGCCTCGGGACAGCGCAGGACCCCGGAACCGGCGCAGGGGTTCCGGGGTCCGGTACAGAGGGCGGGCCGGCTGGGCCCGCCCGACGCGGTGCGCGGCGTCAGACGCGGCGCAGTACGGCCACCACCTTGCCGAGGATGGTCGCGTCGTCGCCGGGGATCGGCTCGTAGGCCGCGTTGTGCGGCAGCAGCCACACATGGCCGTCCTCGCGCTTGAAGCGCTTGACGGTGGCCTCTCCGTCGAGCATCGCCGCGACGATGTCGCCGTTCTCCGCGACCGGCTGGCGGCGGACCGTCACCCAGTCGCCGTCGCAGATCGCGGCCTCGATCATCGAGTCACCGACGACCTTCAGGACGAACAGCTCACCGTCGCCGACGAGCTGGCGGGGGAGGGGGAAGACGTCCTCGACGGACTCCTCGGCGAGGATCGGCCCACCGGCGGCGATCCGGCCGACGAGCGGGACGTACGACGCGGCGGGCTTGCCGGCGGTGTCCGTCGGCTGCACCGAGGCCGCCTGGTCGGAACCCCGCACCTCGTACGCGCGCGGGCGGTGCGGGTCGCGGCGCAGGAAGCCCTTGCGCTCCAGCGCCATCAGCTGGTGCGCCACGGAGGAGGTGCTGGAGAGGCCGACGGCCTGGCCGATCTCGCGCATCGACGGCGGGTAGCCGCGTCGCTGGACCGAGTCCCTGATCACCTCGATGACGCGGCGCTGGCGGTCGGTGAGGCCCGAGCTGTCCGCCCGGATGCCGGGAGGTCGGCCCGGCAGGGAGCGCTTGTGCCCCTCAGGGTTCGTGGCTTCGTTCATCGCATGCACCGGCTCCAGTCGGCCCTGGGAGCGGTCCTGGGCAGTGATGGTGGCACTGTCTGCGGTGGTGGTCACGTCGGCCCCTCTCGATGGTCTCCCTGCTGGACAACGGTAGTTTCTTTCGAAAGGTTGCGCCAAACACACGTTCGAGTGAAAAATCGCGAATCAGGGGACGCGATCACGAGTCCGGGTGTATTGGCGGCCGCGCCACCTGGCGGGTAAAAGGGCCCGTTGCTGTACTCTTCACCGCCGGATGATCGCCTCGCGGACAGGTGCCCCAGTCTGCCATCCGGCATTCCCGCGTCCCGGGACCGGCCCTCATCCGTGCGGGAGTCGCACGCTCCCTCCCTGCGGCGCCCACGGTATCCCCGCATGCGCCGCAGCGATACGGCTGTGCGTCGAGAGGTGCCGACCGCGGCGGAATGCGGCGGGGCCCAGCGGTGGGGCGGAGGGCGTGCGGGGCCGGTGAGGTACCGCCGGACGTGGGCCGCCAGGGCCCTCCGACGCGACACGCGCGTATGGCCTGGGTGTATGAGCCAATCCCCACATCTAGTGGTTGCATTGCTACAGCAGCCCAGAAGTTGTGGTCCCCCGGGTCTTCGGCTCCATGGTCATCGCCTATGCTGGGGTCTGCTTCGTGGGGCGCAAGAGGCCCGGCGAGGTCATTGAGCCTGTTGTGAGGAGGGTTGGGAAATCATGCACTGCCCCTTCTGCAGGCACCCCGACAGCCGTGTCGTCGACAGCCGTACGACCGACGACGGCACGTCGATCCGAAGGCGCCGCCAGTGCCCTGACTGCTCCCGTCGTTTCACGACCGTGGAGACGTGCTCGCTCATGGTGGTCAAGCGCTCCGGCGTCACCGAGCCCTTCAGTCGCACGAAGATCATCAACGGAGTGCGCAAGGCGTGCCAGGGGCGTCCGGTCACCGAGGACGCACTCGCCCAGCTCGGCCAGCGGGTCGAGGAGGCGGTGCGGGCGACCGGGAGCGCCGAGCTCACCACACACGACGTGGGGCTGGCCATACTCGGCCCCTTGCAGGAGCTCGACCTCGTCGCTTATCTCCGCTTCGCCTCCGTCTACCGGGCCTTCGACTCGCTCGAGGACTTCGAGGCGGCCATCGCGGAGCTCAGGGAAGAGACGGGGCGCCTCGACGCGGACGACGGCGATCGCGGGGGCGAGACCGCGGTGAGCCGCGAAGACGACCGCGGGCCCGGAGGGGCGAGCCAGGTCCCCGAGCCCGCGGGTGCCGCCGACTGACCGGTGGGCCGGTCCCGGAAGGCAGGTCCGGGCCCGGCGGGGCGGCGGCGTGTGAAGAGTGAGGACCTGTTGCGGGTCACGTGAGTGGACATCCGCAACACCAGACAGAACACCGTGCCACGGGAACAAACGGGGCACTTCAGGGCGTTTTCGCCCGTACCAGGGAGGCGGCATGACAGAGACGGCGAGCGGTCCGGCACGGAGTTCCCGCGCCAAGAGCCCCAAGGCGAGCAAGGGCCTGCGTATCGAGCGCATCCACACCACCCCGGGCGTCCACCCTTACGACGAGGTGGCCTGGGAGAGCCGTGACGTCGTCATGACCAACTGGCGCGACGGCTCGGTCAACTTCGAACAGCGCGGCGTCGAATTCCCCGACTCCTGGTCGGTGAACGCGGTCAACATCGTCACCAGCAAGTACTTCCGCGGTGCCGTCGGAACCCCGCAGCGCGAGACCAGCCTCAAGCAACTGATCGACCGCATCGTGACGACCTACCGGAAGGCCGGTGAGGACCACAGGTACTTCGCCTCGCCCGCCGACGCCGAGATCTTCGAGCACGAGCTGGCCTACGCCCTCCTGCATCAGATCTTCAGCTTCAACAGCCCCGTCTGGTTCAACGTCGGCACCCCGCAGCCCCAGCAGGTCTCCGCCTGCTTCATCCTGTCCGTCGACGACTCCATGGAGTCGATCCTCGACTGGTACAAGGAAGAGGGCATGATCTTCAAGGGCGGCTCCGGCGCCGGCCTGAACCTCTCCCGGATCCGCTCCTCCAAGGAACTGCTCTCCTCCGGCGGCAACGCCTCCGGCCCCGTCTCCTTCATGCGCGGCGCCGACGCCTCCGCCGGAACGATCAAGTCCGGTGGCGCCACCCGCCGCGCCGCCAAGATGGTCGTCCTCGACGTGGACCACCCCGACATCGAGGACTTCATCGAGACGAAGGTCAAGGAGGAGGAGAAGATCCGCGTCCTGCGCGACGCGGGGTACGACATGGACCTGGGCGGCGACGACATCGCGTCCGTCCAGTACCAGAACGCCAACAACTCCGTCCGCGTGAACGACGAGTTCATGAACGCGGTCGAGCAGGGCGGCCGGTTCGGGCTGCGCGGCCGGATGGCCGGCGAGGTCATCGAGGAGGTCGAGGCCAAGGCGCTCTTCCGTAAGATCGCCGAAGCCGCTTGGGCCTGCGCCGACCCCGGCATCCAGTACGACGACACGATCAACAACTGGCACACCTGCCCCGAGTCCGGCCGGATCACCGCGTCGAACCCGTGCAGCGAGTACATGCACCTGGACAACACGTCCTGCAACCTGGCCTCGCTGAACCTGATGAAGTTCCTCAAGGACGACGGCAAGGGCAACCAGTCCTTCGAGGCCGAGCGCTTCCAGAAAGTCGTCGAGCTGGTCATCACCGCGATGGACATCTCGATCTGCTTCGCGGACTTCCCGACCCAGAAGATCGGCGAGAACACGCGCGCGTTCCGTCAGCTCGGCATCGGCTACGCCAACCTCGGCGCCCTGCTGATGGCCACCGGCCACGCCTACGACTCCGACGGCGGCCGCGCCCTCGCCGGCGCGATCACCTCCCTGATGACGGGTACGGCGTACCGCCGCTCCGCCGAGCTTGCCGCCGTCGTCGGCCCGTACGACGGCTACGCCCGCAACGCAGACGCCCACAAGCGCGTCATGAAGCAGCACTCGGACGCCAACGACACGGCCGACCGCATGGACGACCTGGACACCCCGGTGTGGGCCGCAGCCAGCGAGGCCTGGGGTGACGTGCTGCGCATGGGCGAGAAGAACGGCTTCCGCAACGCCCAGGCGTCCGTACTCGCCCCGACCGGCACCATCGGCCTCGCGATGTCCTGCGACACCACCGGTGTCGAGCCCGACCTCGCGCTGGTCAAGTTCAAGAAGCTGGTCGGCGGCGGCTCGATGCAGATCGTCAACGGCACGGTTCCGCAGGCCCTGCGCCGTCTGGGCTACCTGGAGGAGCAGATCGAGGCGATCGTCGCCCACATCGCCGAGCACGGCAATGTGATCGACGCCCCGGGCCTCAAGCCCGAGCACTACGAGGTGTTCGACTGCGCCATGGGCGAGCGGGCCATCTCCCCGATGGGCCACGTCCGCATGATGGCCGCGATCCAGCCGTGGATCTCCGGCGCCATCTCCAAGACGGTCAACATGCCGGAGACGGCAACCGTCGAGGAGGTCGAGGAGATCTACTTCGAGGCCTGGAAGCTCGGCGTCAAGGCGCTCGCGATCTACCGCGACAATTGCAAGGTCGGCCAGCCGCTCTCCGCCAAGAAGAAGGAGGAGAAGAAGGCCGAGGAGCCCGCCACCGTCGAGACCAAGGTCGAGAAGGTCGTCGAGTACCGCCCGGTCCGCAAGCGTCTGCCGAAGGGACGTCCCGGCATCACCACGTCCTTCACCGTCGGCGGCGCCGAGGGCTACATGACCGCCAACTCCTACCCGGACGACGGTCTGGGTGAGGTCTTCCTGAAGATGTCCAAGCAGGGCTCGACCCTCGCGGGCATGATGGACGCCTTCTCCATCGCGGTCTCCGTCGGCCTCCAGTACGGCGTGCCCCTGGAGACGTACGTCTCGAAGTTCACGAACATGCGCTTCGAGCCGGCCGGTATGACGGACGACCCGGACGTGCGGATGGCGCAGTCGATCGTCGACTACATCTTCCGCCGCCTGGCGCTGGACTTCCTGCCCTTCGAGACGCGTTCCGCGCTCGGCATCCACTCCGCCGAGGAGCGCCAGCGCCACCTGGAGACCGGCTCGTACGAGCAGGCCATCGGGGATGACGAGGTCGACGTCGAGGGCCTGGCCCAGTCGGCGCCGCGCACCCAGGAGCTCAAGGCCGTCTCCGCGCCGAAGCCCGAAGAGGCGGCCAAGCCCGCCCCGCAGCAGGCGCACACCAGTGCCGAACTGGTCGAGATGCAGCTGGGCATCCAGGCCGACGCCCCGCTCTGCTTCTCCTGCGGCACGAAGATGCAGCGCGCCGGTTCCTGTTACATCTGCGAGGGCTGCGGCTCGACGAGCGGCTGCAGCTGACGCCGAGCGCCTGACCGGATGACGGAGGGGCACCGCCTTCGGGCGGTGCCCCTCTCGTGGTCACGGGCTCCGGCCGGCGGGGCAGCTCCTCACTCACCGTCCGGAGCCTGAGGGCTCACGGCCGCTGCGCGGTGCCCATCGTCCTGGTGAAGTCCACCGGGTCGCCCTCGAATCCGCGCAGGCCGGGGCGGAAGGACCACGGTCCGGAGCCGTCCCGGGCGAACTCCGCGACGGTGGTCGCGGTCGCCGCCAGGACCCCGCCGAAGTCGTCCTCGGCCAGGACGTCGTACCCCTCGCGGATCCGCAGACCGGGGTTGACCACGCTGACGAAGGTGCGTTCGGCCGGGCGCTGCTGGATGACGACACCGACCACCACGCGCGCGTAGCGGGCGTCGAGCCGGTGCAGCTCCAGGGTCATCACCTCGTCGAAGCCGAAGCCCTGTCCGTCCTTGCTGTCCCGGTTCAGATAGATGGTGCCGTCGGGGGATCGGCTGTCGAAGTGCACCACGTACGCCGGGTCGCCGTACGGGTCGTCCGCCGGATAGGTCGCCGCGACGAGATCCAGGTCGGTGGACGGCTGCCCCGCCGAACTGGGATCCCACCGCACCGCGATCTCGACCTTGCGCAGCCCCTTGTTGAGCCCGTCCACCCAAGTCCCCTTCCCCGTCCGTCCCGCCCGTTCGCCCCAACTGCCCGGCGCTCACGACTGTTTGTCCATCCTGCCACGTGTGCGGGTGCGCGCGGGGAGGAGCGGTCCAGCCGACAATGACCGGTGCCACCCCCGCTGGCCTTACCATGGCGCGGTGCTGGTCAAGTGGATTCGCTGCACCGTGGTGGACCGCCGTCGGTTCGAGCGGGGGCAGCGGAAGTGGGCGGGGCTTCTGGGGGAGCCGGGGTTTCGCGGGCAGGGGGGTGGCTGGAGCCGGAGCCGACCGGGCGTGGCGCACATCTTCGCGTTCTGGGAGAGCCGTGCCTTCTACGACTCCTTCATGGCGCGCTCCCACGACCGGCTCGCGTCCGCCCAGTCGGGCACGTTCAAGGACGCCCAGGTCAGGCTCTTCGACTACCGCTTCGACGTGAAGACCGGCTTCGAACCGCGCTTCGCGGACGCGGACCTGCTCCGGGTGGCGCTCTGCCGAGTCCACGAGGAACGGGCCGAGCACTTCGTGCTGATGCAGGAGAAGGTGTGGAACCCGGCGATGGCCGGCTCGCCCGGCATGGTGCGCGGGCTGTTCGGCGAGGCGCCCGGGAACGAGTACCTGGTGCTGTCGATGTGGCGGTCGGCCGCCGAGCACGGCAAATACCGCACCGAGCGGGTGGAACGGCTTGCTCTGCGGGCCCAGACGGAGGCCGATGTGGCTGCTCTCACCGGTGATGTCGTGGACATGGAGACAAGCTGGACCGTGTGATCGCCGTCCGTGCGCGGGTGCGACCGCGAGCCGGACATTTGTGATCCGTAGTGCGGGATCTGTGTGACCTACGCTGTATGCGTACGGTCCGGGTGCTCGACGGGCCCTCACCCGATCTAGGGTTTTGGCATGGCACGACCACGGCGCATCGTCCTTGTCCGGCACGGCGAGTCAACGGGCAATGTTGATGACTCCGTGTACGAGCGTGAACCCGACCACGCCCTGGCGCTCACGGAGCGCGGAAAGCGGCAGGCGGAGGCGGCGGGGGAGAAGCTGCGCGAGCTGTTCGGGAACGAGCGCGTCAGCGTCTACGTCTCCCCGTACCGCCGTACGCACGAGACCCTGCGCCACTTCCACCTCGACCCCGGGCTCATACGGGTACGCGAGGAGCCCCGGCTGCGCGAGCAGGACTGGGGCAACTGGCAGGACCGCGACGAGGTCCGCCTGCAGAAGGCCTACCGGGACGCGTACGGCCACTTCTTCTACCGGTTCGCGCAGGGCGAGTCCGGCGCCGACGTCTACGACCGGGTCGGCGGCTTCCTGGAGAGCCTGTTCCGCAGTTTCGAGGACCCCGACCACCCGCCGAACGTCCTCATCGTGACCCACGGTCTGGCCATGCGGCTGTTCTGCATGCGGTGGTTCCACTGGACGGTGGCGGAGTTCGAGTCGCTGTCCAACCCCGGGAACGGGGAGGTCCGGATGCTCGTTCTCGGAGACGACGGCAAGTACTCACTGGACCGGCCGTTCGACCGCTGGCGAGATCCCGAACAGTACGGGGTCACCGGATAGAGTGGCAGGGCGATGACCGCTGACTTCTCCCCCGACGCCCGCCTGGACCGCGCCCTGGCAGCCCTGCGCGGACTGTCCGTCGGGGACGCCCTGGGCTCTCAGTACTTCGTCCCGGTGAACTACCCTCTGCTCAAGCGCCGCGAGATCCCGAACGGGCCCTGGCAGTGGACCGACGACACGGAGATGGCCGGTTCCGTCGTCGCCGTCCTGGCCGCCCACCACCGCATCGACCAGGATGCCCTCGCCCACTCCTTCGCCGAGCACCACGACTTCGACCGGGGCTACGGCCCCGCCGTCAACCGCCTGCTGCGGCTGGTCCGGGACGGCGGCGACTGGCGCGAACTCGCCGCCGCCCTCTTCAACGGGCAGGGGTCCTGGGGCAACGGGGCAGCGATGCGGATCGCCCCGCTGGGCGCCTGGTACGCGGACGCTCCGGAGCAGGCGACCCACCAGGCGGAGATCTCCGCTTACACCACCCACCAGCACCGTGAGGCCGTAGTCGGCGCCATGGCCGTCGCCGCGGCCGCGGCCTTCGCCGCCGCCCCGGGCGGTCCGCCGGGTGCCGAAGCCCTCCTCGACGGGGTCATCGACCTGGTGCCCAAGAGCGCGGTCGGCGCGGGGCTGCGCCGGGCCCGGGACATGCTCGACTACGGCGACGCGGCCACGGTCGCGGCGGTCCTGGGATGCGGGCGGCGCACGACCGCCCACGACACCGTGCCCTTCGCCCTGTGGTCGGCCGCGCGAAGCCTCGGTGACTACCAGCAGGCGTTCTGGACGACCGCCCAGGTGGGCGGGGACGTCGACACCACCTGCGCCATCGTCGGCGGGGTGATCGCCTCGGGGAAGGCGGGGACACCGCCCGCCGAGTGGGTGGAGCGGACCGAAGCACTCCCGGAGTGGGTGCCCAGGGTGGTATAGGGGACCACGTTCGCCACCGATCGCGAGTCGATCGGAACTCTCCGTGCGCACCGGGGGCTCTGCGTGACCGCCCGTGCGGTCGAGACGTCCGCCGTGCGAGCCGTAAGGCCGTATGCACGGACGGTGCCACGAGCGGAGAGCCAAGGACGCTGGGGGTGGCCGATGCGGACCTTGTACGCCGTTCCGAAGGCCCTGATCCACTGGTGGGGAGCTTTCGCCCGTCGTGAGGGGTGCGTGCGGAAGGCGAGGAGCCGGTCCGGCGGGTGCCGGCGGGTATGTGTCGTGCCCGCCCACGCGCTGCCGGGGCCGATTCAATGCGCCTCCGGGGCAGCCGAGTCCGGGCCCGGCCGAGCCGGAGAGCGCCTCCAGGTCGCTCTTGCGGACCCGGATGACCAGCCAGGCCGTGACCAGGGCGAGGACGGCCATCGCCGCGGCCGGCACGAAGGCCGTGGAGACGCCCTGGGCCAGCACCTCGTGCCCCCACGGCGCGGGCGGTTGCCGCGTGGTGGCGAACTCCGCCTTCTGTTCCGCGGAGCCTTCGGCCATGAACCGTGGAAGCTGTTTCTCCGCCTCCTCCTTGGTCGCGGTGCCGAACACGGTCGTCAGAATGGACAGCCCCAGCGACCCGCCCACCTGCTGCGTGGCGTTGAGCAGTCCGGACGCGGCACCGGCCTCGTGCTGGGCGACGCCGGAGACGGCCGTGAGCGTCAGAGTCACGAAGTGCAGTCCCATGCCGAAGCCGAAGACCGGCATCGGGCCGAGGGCACCGCCGGCGTACGAGCTGTCGGCGCTGATAGTGCCTGCCAGGCCAGTCCGATCATGGCGAGCGCCGAGCCCACGAGCGCGAACGGCTTGGGTCCCAGCACCGGAAGGAACCGCTGCGACAGCCCCGCGCCGAGCGCGATGAGCACCGTCACGGGCAGGAAGGCGAGCCCGGCCTGGATGGGGCTGCAGCCGAGCACGTTCTGCACGAACAGCACGATGCAGGAGAAAACATGCCGAACATCGCCGCGGCCAGACTCAGCATGATCACGTAGGTGCCCGAGCGGTTCCGGTCGGCGAACATCCGCAGCGGGGTGATCGGTTCCTTGGCCCGCGACTCGATGACCGCGAAGGCGACCAGCAGCATCACCGCGGCGCAGAAGGACCCGATGGTGAGGCTGTCCCGCCATCCCTCGTCGGCGGCGCGGATGAAGCCGTAGACGAGGGACGCCGTACCCGCGGTCGAGGCCACCGCGCCCGCGATGTCGAAGCGACCGTTGTGGCGTTGGGACTCGCCGATGTAGAGCGGGGTGAGGACGGCGATCAGCACGCCGATCGGCACGTTCACGAAGAGCACCCAGCGCGGTCCAGCCACTCCGTGAGCATGCCGCCCGCGAGCAGGCCCATGGCGCCACCGCCCGCGGGCACGGCGGCGAAGACGCCGAAGGCCCGGTCAGGGCCCTCGGGGAGCGCGGTGGTGATGAGGGCCAGAGAGGTGGGCGACGCGATCGCGCCTCCCACACCCTGCAGGACTCGCGCGGCCAGCAGCCGCCACGGTTCCTGGGCGAGCCCGCCGAGCAGCGAGGCGAAGGTGAACAGCAGGGTGCCGGTCATGAAGACCCGACGGCGGCCGAGGATGTCCCCGGCGCGGCCGCCGAGGAGCAGCAGACGGCCGAAGGTGCGTGTGTAGGAGCTGACGACCCAGGTGAGGTCGGTCGTGCTGAACCGGAGCGCTTCTTGAATGTGCGGGAGTGCGGTGTTCACAATCGTCGCGTCGAGTACGACCATGAGTTGGCAGGCCGCGATGACCGTGAGCGCGATACCTGGTCGTCCCTCCCGGCGTGCCGCACGCGGCTTGTGATCCTGGAGCAATGGAGAGGTTGTCACAGTGGGTCCCCCACGAGAGCTTTAGTGAACGCTGGCGTTCACTGCTGCGCCCAGGGTGCTGAGCCCCCGACAATGAACGCAATCGTTCACTAAAAGATGGCGTGGCTCCGCACGTCCCCCTGGGGTGCCGACGGACATGCCCCCATCCCCGGAAATCCCGCTTCCTCAGCTCGATGGGGAGTCCGATGGCTACCCCGAGCTGGGCGGACGCCCCCGCTCAGACGGCCCGCCGTCGCGGCGCCGTGCTCGAACGCGCGATCCTTGACGCCGCCCTGGACCAACTCAGCACCGTCGGCTGGAACGGCTCGACGGTGGAAGGCGTCGCCGCCGGCGCCCAGACCGGAAAGGCGGCGGTCTACCGGCGTTGGCCTTCCAAGGGGGACCTGGTCGCCGACGCGCTGCGCGCCGGGCTGCCGCAGTTCGACGTGGTGCCGGACGAAGGCGGAGTCCGTCAGGACCTCTTGGCGCTGTGTCTGGGGGCCCGCGACGCGATGTTCTCCCGCCCTGGTGTCGCCCTTCGCTCGGTCATTCACGAATGTGACACGACGCAGGCGGAGTGCTTCCATGCCGTGATCTTCGAGGGCGTCGTGGAGCCGACGATCAGGATGCTCCGGGAGGTCATCGAGCTTGGGATCAAGCGAGGTGAGGTCCGCGCGGACGCGGCCAACGGATACGTCTTCGATGCCATCCCGGCCATGATGATGTACCGCTCCAGTATGTGCGGCTGCGAATGGAAGGATCAAGAAGTCGAGGAGATGATCGACCAGTTGATGGTCCCGCTGCTGCGCCCGGAGAGCGGCTGACACGGGCTGGTGGGGGAGCGACCTCGTGGAGGCGGGCCAGGGTGTCGCGGGCGGTGGAGGGCGGCGTAATCTAGGGACGCCATGCCGTACGAACCGCCTACTCACACCGTCGAGCGCTCCCTTCGCGCCACGACCGGAGCGAAGATCGTTGCAGGTGTCGACGAGGTGGGGCGCGGTGCGTGGGCCGGTCCCGTCACCGTCTGCGCGGCGATCACCGGACTGCGCCGGCCGCCCGAGGGCCTCACGGACTCGAAGCTGCTCACCGTCAAGCGGCGCACCCAGCTCGCCGAGGAGTTGCGGCAGTGGGTGACGTCGTATGCCCTGGGGCATGCCTCCCCCGAGGAGATAGACGACCTGGGCATGACGGCCGCGCTGCGCCTGGCCGCCGGGCGGGCGCTGGAAGCCCTGCCGGTCCGTCCGGACGCCGTCATCCTCGACGGCAAGCACGACTATCTCGGGGCGCCCTGGCAGGTCCGTACGGTCATCAAGGGTGACCAGTCGTGCGTGGCGGTCGCCGCGGCCTCGGTGATCGCCAAGGTTCAGCGCGACAAAATGATGGCCGAACTGGGTATCGACCATGCAGACTTCGGTTTTGCGGACAACGCCGGGTATCCCTCACCCGTGCACAAGGCCGCACTGGCGGCACGGGGCCCCACCCCCTACCACCGCTTGTCGTGGGCGTATCTTGATGCGCTGCCCCGGTGGCGGCACCTCAAGAAGGTCCGCAGCTTGGCGGGCGCGGGCGTTCCGGAGATCGAGGGTCAGCTGGGCTTCGATTTCTGACCGTTCGTTCGCACTCATGTGCCACCCGCTGACGCGGGCCGTACCAACGTTTGATAGACATCAACCCATGCCTCTCATTCCCGAGGAGCCTCAGATTCACGAGAGTGCCCAGGGTCCCCGCGCCACTCCGGCCACCGGCCGCTCCGCGCCGACCCCTCGTCCCGTACCCGGTCCCCGTTCCGCGGCTTCGTCGCGTCCCGGTCGTCCCGGCCCTCTCCGGCCCGCGTCACCGGTTCAGCGCACGCCGCGTGAGCTGGCCGCCCAGCCCGGTCCTTCGGGCCCCGCCGCCGCTCCGGCTACCCCACAGGTCCAGTTGATCCCGGCTTCCGCCGAAGGCGCGCTCGACGCCGCCGAAGAGGCCGTGGACCTGCTCCTGGACTCCGGTCGTGCCCCTGGCGACGTCCTGGTGATCACCACCGGCGAACAGCACCCGTGGGCCACCCACGAGCTGTCCTTCGGCGAAGCCTCCTACTGGGCGCAGCACGACGCCCGTGACGACGTCTTCTACACGGACGTCACCGTCGCGGCCCGCGCGGCGTCGCGCCCGGTCGTCGTGGTCGCCGTCAACGGCGGTCCCGAGGACGCGGCCGCGAAAGCCTTGCCCCTGGCCCGCTCACGGGCCGACGCCCTGCTGATCGTCTGCGGTGATCCGCAGCGGATCAACTCGGTGCTGGGTGCGGGTGTCTGAGCCGCTGCCGTAGCGCCCACCCGTGCGCTGGGGGATGACTTCAGGTGCCGCGTCGGCGGCTGTGCACAGGGGGCGGTCCGGCGTGGCCGCACAGCGGGACCCCGTGGCGTCAGCCCGGTGGAGGCCGTCTTCGATCCGCGGTGCCGGGGCGTTCGTCGCGGTGCCTGCGCCGACTGTTCCCGGTGGGAGCGTGGCGTGCTGTGCGCTTCGGGGCGGCCCCGGTTCCCGTGTGCGGAACGCGCTGTCCGGTGCCTCAGCGTGCGGCGGCCGCGCGGCGCAGTATCTCGGAGGTGGCGCCACCGGTGCGCGGGGGCGGCGGTGGCGCCTCCGACGTCTCGAACGGCTCCGGCGCCGAGGCCGAGTGGGGGCGGCGTCCGCCGCGGCCCTCGCCCAAGACCTGCCAGCCGTCACGCGTCAGCGTGATGTACGCCCCGCAGCGCAGCCCATGCAGGGTGCACGCGTCGCGCAGCCCCCACATCCAGGCGCCGTCCTCCTCCGTCCAGCGGGCGTCGCCCTCACGGCAGTAGAGCAGGACCGCCGTACGCACCGGTGTGCGGCGCCGCAGGTCGTGCGGGATGACCCGGCGCAGCTGCGCCAGCAGCACATTGCGGAACATCCAGCCGTCGGCCGGGGCCGGGCGGCGGACGAACGAAGCGCTCGCCCGCAACCGTTCGTCCGGGTCGAGCACGGCGATGACGGCGGTGGCCGGCTGCGGATGGTGCCGGGCGTGCAGTCCGCTGACCACCTCGCGGGGGTTGCGCAGCAGTGGGATCCCGGCGGCGGCCCATTCCGCGGGTTCGAGCAAGCGGTTGGCGGAAGCAGTGGACGTCGACGCCGCTGCCGAGGCCGGAGCGAATCCGAAGGTCACGGTCCTCCCTTCGGCTACGCGCCCACACTGCGGGCGGGATGGATTCCTGGGAGCGCACACCGCAGCGAAGCCCTGCCGGAGCGGCTGGCTGTCCGTGCGGGAGCGGATCTCAATTGTTCCTGTCGAACCTGAATGCGGCAACGAGCAATTGAGGCAGCCGACCGTTATCAGATGATGCGCGGCCAATATCCCCACCCGATGTGCCGCCGGAACGCCCCTGGGGCGTTCGAGCCAGACACGTTCATACGCCACGGGGAGGCGCGGCGTCCAGGGGCGTGCGGGACGGGCCGGTGCCTCATGGCCCGAAACAGGCGGCCTGTGGTCAGCCCTGTACCGCCAGCACCAGCGGCAACACCCCCTGCGCACCGCTTCCTCGGAGCAGCCGGGCAGCCACCGCGAGGGTCCAGCCGGTGTCCGTGTAGTCGTCCACGAGGAGCACAGGACCCTGGGCCTCGGCCAGGGCGGACGACAGGACGGGCGGCACTGTCAGCGCGCCGTCGAGCGCCTTCAGCCGCTGGGCGCTGTTGCTGCGGGGGCCGGTGTGCGCGTCGTCCGTGTACTCGACGCTGCCCAGCAGCGGCAGTCGGCCGATCTCGGCGATGCGCGCGCCCAGTGAGTGGATCAGCCGGGGCCGGGTACGGGAGGCCACGGTGACCACGCCGACCGGGCGGGGCGCGGCGTCCGGTGCGCCCGAGGCCCAGCCGCCGGGACCCTTGGCCCAGTCCGCGAGCACGCTCACCACGGCTTTCGCGACATCGTCCGGGACCGGTTCGTCGGGAGCCTGGGGCGCGAGCATGGGGCGCAGGCGGTTGCCCCAGCCGATGTCCGTCAGACGTCCCAAGGCACGCCCGGTCGAGGCCAGTTCACCGGCCGGGATGCGTCCCTTGAGCTCCACTCCGATCGCCGGGAGACCGGTCGGCCACATCCGCCGGGGCTCCACCTCGACACCCGCGCGGCCCAGGTCCACGCGCGCGGCGTCGAGCGCGGCGTCGGAGGTGTCGGCGGTGAAGCGCGGCCCCGCGCAGTTGTCGCAGCGGCCGCATGGCTTGGCCGCCTCGTCGTCCAGCCGGCGCTGCAGGAACTCCATGCGGCAGTCGGCCGTCGAGGCGTACTCGCGCATGGCCTGCTGCTCGGCCTCACGCTGCCGCGCCACCCACGCGTACCGCTCGGCGTCGTACGTCCACGGCTGCCCGGTCGCGATCCAGCCGCCCTTGACCCGCTTGACGGCTCCGTCCACGTCGAGGACCTTCAGCATCGTCTCCAGACGGGAGCGGCGCAGCTCCACCAGGGGTTCCAGAGCAGGCAGCGAGAGGGGCTTCTCCGCGTGCGCCAGGATGTCGAGGGTGCGGCGCACCAGGTCTTCGGAGGGGAAGGCGAGCGATGCGAAGTACTTCCAGATCGCCTCGTCCTCCTTGCCGGGGAGCAGCAGCACCTCGGCGTGCTCCACACCTCGTCCCGCGCGGCCGACCTGCTGGTAGTACGCGATGGGCGAGGAGGGCGAGCCGAGGTGCACCACGAAACCCAGGTCGGGCTTGTCGAAGCCCATCCCGAGGGCGGAGGTGGCGACCAGCGCCTTGACTTTGTTGGCGAGCAGGTCCTCCTCGGCCTGCTGGCGGTCGGCGTTCTCCGTCTTGCCCGTGTACGAGGCGACGACGTGCCCGCGCTGGCGGAGGAAGGCGGTGACCTCCTCGGCACCGGCCACGGTGAGCGTGTAGATGATCCCTGAGCCCGGCAAGTCGTCGAGGTGCTCGGCGAGCCAGGCCATCCGGTGAGCGGCGTCCGGCAGCCGCAGCACGCTCAGACTCAGGCTGTCCCGGTCCAGCGGTCCCCGCAGGACGAGGGCGTCCGAGCCGCCGCCGGTGCCGAGCTGCTCCGCCACGTCGGCCGTCACCCGCGCGTTGGCCGTGGCGGTGGTGGCGAGCACCGGCACGCCGGGTGGCAGATCGGCGAGCATCGTGCGCAGGCGGCGGTAGTCCGGCCGGAAATCGTGGCCCCAGTCCGAGATGCAGTGGGCCTCGTCCACCACGAGGAGCCCGGTGGCGGCCGCCAGGCGGGGCAGCACCTGGTCCCGGAAGTCGGGGTTGTTCAGCCGCTCGGGGCTGACGAGCAGGACGTCGACCTCACCCGCGGCGATCTCGTCCTGGACGGCCTCCCACTCCTCGGTGTTGGAGGAGTTGATGGTCCGGGCGTGGATGCCGGCCCGGGCCGCCGCATCGACCTGATTCCGCATGAGCGCGAGCAGCGGGGACACGATCACGGTCGGACCGCTGCCCCGTGTCCGCAGCAGCGAGGTCGCCACGAAGTACACCGCGGACTTGCCCCAGCCCGTGCGCTGCACGACGAGGGCCCGGCGTCTGTCCGCGACCAGTGCCTCGATCGCCCGCCATTGGTCCTCGCGCAGCCGGGCCCCTCCCGAGTCGTCCCCGACGAGACGGGCGAGGACGACATCGGCCGCCGCCCGGAGATCCGCGTTGCTGATGTGCTCCATGCGCTCCATACAACAGGACGCGACCGACAGCGGGGTCCCGCCTGTGGACAACGGGGCCGCATCCGACGGGTGACGTGTTCCTGATCGAAGTTATCCACAGAGCAAAGCGGAGCTATGAATTCCGCGAGATCGTCTCCGCATGACGAATCGCAGCGAAACGACTGGATCCCCCGAAAACGGCGACATCACCGGGTCCGGGGCACCCCAAGCGCACCAGGGAACGCCCCACGCGCACAAGGACGACGGACGCGAGAAGCAGGAAAGCGACCCGACCGGCATGCATGTTCCCGCCCCCGCAGGCAACGGCTACTGCGGCGAGCACCAGGTGACCCTGCGCACCCCCGCCGAGCTGGCCGACGCCTTGCCGTACCTCCTCGGCTACCGGCCCGAGGACAGCATCGTGCTGGTAGCCCTGCACGACAAGGACGGACGCGGCCGGTTCGGTGGCCGGGCCCGTCTCGGGATCCCCGCGCACGCGGACGACTGGCCCTCCGCGGCCCGGCAACTCGCCCACGGCCTGATCAAGGGCAGCGAGCGCCGAGGATCCCGGCCCGAGTCGATGGTGGCCTTCCTGTGCCAGGAGCCGGAGAAGGGCCAGACCGGCCGCCAGGTCATGGAGCGGTTGAGGCCGCTGGCGCAGAGGCTGCGCGTCGAATGCGGCTCCCAGGACGTGGTCGTCGTCGAGGCCTTGTGCATCTCTGAGGGGCGCTACTGGTCCTACTGCTGTGACAACCGGGCATGCTGCTCAACCGAGGGAGCCCCCATGGGCCTGCCGGGCACATCCGTGCTCGCAGCGGCGGCCACCTACGCCGGTATCCAGGTCCGTGGCACGCTGCGAGAGTTGCGAGCCAGGCTGCAGCCCTGGGAGAGCGCCGCAGCGCTCGAGCAGGAGACCGCCCTGGACGCCGCGAGCATGGAGCTGGTCCCGAGGATCCTCGACGCGGCCGGCCGCGTCGAGGTCGCCGACGAGACGCTCGCACTGGCCGCACGGATCCTCGGCCGCTTGGCCGAGGCGCAGCCCGCTTCCGGCGTCCTCCTGGCCGATCTCCGCGACGACGACCTGATCGGACACGACGAGGCCGCCCGGATCGTCCTCGGCCTCCAGGACCGCGCGACCCGGGATCGTGCGGCCGAGTGGATGGAGGGCGACGAGGCCGGACTCGCCTTGCGCCTCTGGCGGTCACTGGCCCGCCGCTGCGTCGGACCCTACGGCGAGCACGCCGCCGCTCCACTGACACTCGCCGGCTGGGTCGCCTGGTCCACGGGTGACGAACTGGAGGCCCGGGAAGCACTGGCCATGGCCCTGGGCGCGGATCCCGATTACCTCTTCGCGCGGTTGCTGCACCAGGCCTGCAACGAGGGACTCGACCCCGAATCCGTCCGCACGTGCCTGCGGACGGAACAGCAGGAACGGCCCCGCAGGGAGGCCGTCACCCCGGGTGCCCAGGTTGAGCGGGCCGTCACGGGGGCGGAACCGGCCTCGGATCGGGAAGGGAAGGCGCACAGGCCGGTGGCTGGAGCCGACGGCGACGACGCTGCGACCGCGCCGCAGGCTCCCACGGCCTCACCGGCGGCGACATCGTCACGCCGCCGACGCCGGCCCCGGTCCGCCGGTGACCCCGCTGATGCTCTCGGGGCCGCCGACGGCCGAAGCCGCATCACTGACCGCGACCTGAACACCCACACGTCTGCCCGGAGGATGCCGACGGGGCCCGCACGCCCTGCCGGTGCCGCGGACGCCACTACGCGCCCCGGCCGCGGGACAGCGGCGAACGTCTCCAGGGTCGGCGACCCACGCACCGGCGGTCCGCGTGCGCGCACCTCGGCCAAGGCGGCACGGCAGCGCCCCCACACCGGTCAGCAGGGCTTGTGGACCGGCCGTGCCACGGAAGGGGAGGAGTGAGGATTCGTGTGACTCGGGCGCACGACGGGCCGGGCCACCGGCGTGACCCGGAGCGGGGCCACACCGTTCACCTGAGTGGCGGAACGCTCGGACGGGCCGCGACGCCGCACCGGCGCTGCCCCATCGGAGCCCTCCGCCACCGGCACCGAACCCTGTCGAGGCGTACAGAGCGCAGAGGAAGCCCTCCCATGCACCAGCCGACGTTGCCCTCCACAACCGCCGATGTGCGGCATGCTCGGGGTGGGACCCCGCCACCCAGCGGAACACACCCGGAGCTGTCCGGAGCCGCTGTACCCCGGTCCGGTGCCCCGGACACCCCGTCGATGCCGGAGGCTCGCATCGAAGGCTTCGGCCCCAGGTTCCTCGAAGGCCCTCCTCCTGCCGCACACGCTGCGCCGCCCCCGGGTCCGGAGTCGTGCCCGGCATCGTCCCCCGGCTCGGGCCGTTCCTCCGCTCGGTCGACGAGTCAGAGCCGTCGACCCGTGTGGGCGCCGGACCACGTATCGCCGACCCCACACTCGACGCAAGGCCGGACTCCGATGCGCACGGGACACACGTCCGCGCCTCCTTCCCGAGGCGCCACAATCCCCGGACTGCGCTGGTCCGCCGATCTGCCGCCCACCCACACCGCGATGATCTGCGTCGCCCTCCCCGGCCTCGCCATCTCCACGGAGGCGGGGCAGATGACCGGCCGGGGGCTGGAGGGCTTCTACCGGGCGGGCCGCCGTGTGCTCTCCCGGTGCGAGATCCGGGTCGCCGGACGGGACCCCCTCGCCGTGCAGGCCCGGATGGCCGCGGCCGACCGCGCCCGGTTCGTGGGCACGCTCTGCGTCTTCCCCCGGACCGGCCCGGATCCGGATGTGATCGTGGAACGCAACCGGTGCGCGGACGGCACGGAGCGGATCACACTGCACAACTGCGCCCCGTGCCCGCTGCGGCTGCCGGTCGAGGTGGCCCTCGGCACGGACCTCGCCGACCTCGGGGCCATCGCCTCCGGCAACGCGGGACCAGAACTCCCCGCCACCGTCCACGGCTCCGGCCTGCGCTGGGTCGGCGCCACCGGCAACGCCACCGTCACGGCCGACCCGGCACCATCGGAAGTTGGCCTCGGCCGGGCTGATGCGGTGGGAGATCGACCTGCCGCCTGGCGGAAGCAACAGCGTGGAGCTGCGAGTGCGGCCTGACGGCCCCGGACCCCTCCGTGCCGCCGGGCGCGCGGCGACCAGCCCGGTCGCGGAGGCCCGCGCGGAAGGGGACGACCCGAGAGTCCCGCTCCTGCTCAGGACGGGCATCGAGGATCTCCAGGCGCTCCTGTTGCGTGACCCCGCCCGCCCCGCGGACACCCACCTCGCCGCGGGCGCACCCTGGCGCTGCGGCCTCGCACCCGCGGACGCCCTCGCCGCCGCCCGCATGGCGCTGCCCCTCGGGACCGGTCTCGCAGCGGGAACGCTGCGGACCCTCGCACGGACCCAGCTCCACGGCACGGGACCGCAGTCAGGGATGATCCCCGGGCCAGACGCGACGCCGGCCCCCATCTGCCGCCGCAGTGCTCCGGTACGCAGGCCACGCTGCTCTTCCCCGCCGTGCTCGCCGAGGCCCGCCGCTGGGGCCTGGCCGACCGGGAGACGGAAGCACTGCTGCCCACCGCCGAACGCTGCCTGACCTGGCTGCGCACCACCACGGGCGATGACACGTACGTGCGCGACCCTTGCCCCCACGGGACCGTCCGCTGCGAGACACAGGCCCACGCCCACCGCGCCGCTCTGCTCGGCGCCGACCTGCTCGACGCCTGCGGCCGCACGGGTGGGCCGGCACTCCGGCACTGGGCGCAGCAACTGCGCACGGCGTTCCGGGAGGACTTCTGGGTCGATGACCCGGGGGGCGGCAGACCCGGGCTGGCCCGCGCCGCCGACGGCAGGCCCATCTCCCACCTTGGTTCGGCTACCGTCCACCTCCTCGACACGGGCCTGCTCGGTGGGGGAGTGACGGCACCCGGCCTGCTCGACAGGGGACGTACCGAGAGCCTCGCCCGGCTGCTCGGCAACCCGGTCATGGACTCGGGCTGGGGGTTGCGCGGGCTCGGCGCCAAGGAGCCCGGCTTCAATCCGTTCGGCCACCGCACCGGTGCCGTACGGGTCCACGAGACAGCTCTCGCGGTCGCGGGCCCGGCCGTCGCCGGCTACGAGAAGGAGGCGGGCGCACTGCTGCGCGGCGTGCTCGCGGCGGCGGAGACCTTCGGTTACCGCCTTCCCGAGATGTACGCGGGGGAGCAGCGCAGAGAAGGGAGTGCTCCGCTGCCCCACCCGGCGGGCTGCCGGCCCGCCGCCACATCTGCGGCCGCCGGAGTCCTGCTGCTGACCGCCCTCGCCGGTATCCGCTCCGACGCCCCGGCGGGGACGGTCACCCTCCGGCCCGTCCGCAGCGCACCCCTGGGCGAGATCGGCCTCACGGGGCTGAGAGTGGCCTGCGCCCCTTTCTCCCTGTGGGTCGGTCGGCTCGGTATCGCCATGGTCGAAGAAGCGGCCGATGGATTGCAGCTGGGGGTGTGACCTGCCACCACAGGTCGTCTTCGCATCATCGGCACCGCACGGTGAGCCCATACCGGATCGAAGTGGATCAGCACGCGAAGCGACCGGCGATGGAGGTGTTTATCGTCAGGCAGACGACTATGATCGCGGCATGCCCTACGACCCGTCAGCGTTTCCCCCCTTCGCCGTCACCGTGGACCTGGTCGTGCTGACCGTGCGCCGCCATGCCCTGTGCGCGCTCGCGGTACGCAGGGGGGAACCGCCGTTCCAGGGGCGTTGGGCGCTCCCCGGTGGCTTCGTCCGGGCCGACGAGGACCTGGCGCAGGCCGCGGCACGCGAGCTGGCCGAGGAGACGGGGCTGCGGGTCCACGACCCGGCCGCTCCCGCGCAGGACAACGGCGCGCATCTCGAGCAACTCGCCACCTACGGCGATCCCAAGCGGGACCCCAGGATGCGGGTCGTCAGTGTCGCCCACCTCGCCCTCGCCCCCGACCTGCCCGCTCCCCGGGCGGGCGGTGACGCCAGCAACGCCCGTTGGGCTCCGGTCGAGGAACTGCTGCAGCAGGGCGGTTACGGACGCGACGCCGAGCCGCTCGCGCCGCTGGCCTTCGACCACGCGCAGATCCTGGCGGACGGGGTGGAGCGCGCCCGTTCGAAGATCGAGTACTCGTCGCTGGCGACGGCCTTCTGCCCGCCCGAGTTCACCGTCGGGGAACTGCGCCGCGTCTACGAGGCGGTGTGGGGCGTGGCGCTCGACCCGCGCAACTTCCACCGCAAGGTCACCGGCACGCCGGGCTTCCTCGTCCCGACCGGTGGGACGACCACCCGCCAGGGCGGCCGCCCCGCACAGCTCTTCCGGGCCGGCGGAGCGACCCTGCTCAACCCCCCGATGCTCCGTCCTGAGGTGTGACCGCCGACAGGAGCGTGGACGGGCAGCGGCCTCCCCACGTTCCGGTCCGCAGCTCGGAGATGGTGCACCGAGGAGCGGGGGTAAGGCCTTCAGGTGCCCGGAAAAACGGACATAGCGCGCTATCTTGCTGCGGGTGATCGAGGCTTTCGGACTGACCAGCAACCCTCGCAAAGAGCTTCCGCCCGCGGCTGACGACGTTTCCTTCGAGGCGCGAGCGGGTCGTGTGACCACACTGCTCGGAGCACCGGGCGCCGGAAAGACGACGGTCCTCAGACTCATGCTCGAGCTCCAACAGGGCCGCGGCATCGCCTACTTCAACGGCCGCCCCCTGCACCGCATCGCCCACCCCTCACGCGAGGTCGGCGTGCTGCTGGGAGATGTCCCGGGCCATCCGGCCCGCACGGTACGCGGTCATCTGCGCATGTTGTGTGCCGCGGCAGGAGTTCCGGTCCGGCGCGCCGACGAAGTCCTCGAGGCGGTCGGGCTGATGAGCCAGCGCGACGAACGCCTCAGCACCCTCTCGCGCGGCATGGACCGCCGCCTCGGCCTCGCCTGCGCCCTGCTGGCCGACCCGCACACCCTTGTCCTCGACGACCCCGCCCAGGGGCTCTCCCCCCGGGAGAGCACCTGGCTGCACGGCATGCTCCGCGCACACACCGCCCAGGGCGGCACAGTCCTGCTGACCACGGCGGACCCGAAGGAGGCCGCCCGTACGGCCGACCGGGTCGTCACCCTGGAGCAGGGCAGGCTCGTGGCCGACCAGGAGGCAGCGGAGTTCGCGCGTACCCGCCTGCGCCCACGCGTCGCCGTACGCAGCCCGCACACGGCCCGTCTGGCGGCTCTCCTGGCCAAGCAGGCCCGCACGGCCCAGCGCTCCGTCGAAGTCGTCCGCGAGGGCGGCAACCGCCTTTCCGTGTACGGCAGTACGTGCGCGGACGTCGGTGAGGTCGCGTTCCGCCACGGCATCGTCGTCCATCAACTCGCGGACGAGATCGGTGACATGGGACCGGGTGCGGGAGTGGCCGTCCCGGCGGAGGCGGAACCCGCCGCCGCCCCACCCGCACCCGCCGTCACCGAGGCCCGTGCCACCCTCGACGCGCCACCGCACGCCGACCCCGCAAGGCCGACCGACACGGGGCTTCCGACCTCCTCCCCACAGCCGGCCCCTTCCACGCCGTCGCCCCTGTCATTGGCCTGCCCCGAGCAGGCAGAGCCCGCCCTCGCCCCCCACGACAAGTCCGCCGAACCGGCAGCCGGTCATCCCCCTGACACCGACCCGCCGCACGCCGCAACCGCGCCCCTCCCGGTCTCTCCGGCAGAACCCCCGGCTCACAATCACGCCCACCACCCACCGCGCAACACCGACACCGATACCGACATCGGCTCCGATACCGACACCGACACCGGCCCGATCCGCATGGCCCGCCCTACCCGCCCAATCCGTACGGCCCGCCCGGCTCACCCCACCCGCCCCACCACCGCGCGCGCCCTCGACGCCCTGCCCCCGCTCCCGCCGCCGATCTCCGTCCGCCCCGCCCCCAGCCCCCTGCGACCGCTCCGCTACGAGATCCGGCGTGCCGCCGGGATCGGCACCGGGTTCCTCACCGGGGCCGTCGTGCTCGTCGTGTCCGCCGTGACCGCCGTGGTGCTCGCCCGTATCGGGCACACCCCGCAGCAACGTCTGCTCGCAGCATGGCCGCGTGAGCTGCCCCTGCCGCCCGCCGCCCTCGGTGCGGGACTGCTGGGCGCGCTGGCCTTCGGTGACGAGTTCCGCCACCCCGCCCTGGCGGCCGACCGCGGCACCGTGCCCCGCCGGCTGGGGCTGCTGGTCGCCAAACTGCTGGTCTCCTCGGCCGCCGCGCTGGCGCTGGCCCTCCTGACCGTCGGCTGCGACGCCGAAGTGCTCCATCTCGTCTACGGGCCGGAGCTCACCAGGGTTCCCGCCGACTGGTTGCCGCTGAGTGCGAGTTGGATCGGGCTCGTGGTGGGCTGCGCCTGGGCGGGTGTCCTGGCCGCGGGAGTGTTCCGGTCGACCTCGGCGGGGCTCGCCGCGGTGGCCGCCGTACCCCTCCTCGTCGTGCCCGTCGTACACCAGCTCCTGAGCGGGCCGAACGTACGAACCGCGGCGGGTCTGCCCATGCGCCTGCGCGAGGCCCTCATGCCGCGCTGGCCCTTCGGAGGGGAGCGCTACCTGGAGGCGGGGCTGCGCCTGATCTCCCAACCTTTCGGTGGGGCAATGGTGTTGTCCCTGGTCACGCTGCTCTGCGCGTACCTGTTCAGCGGCTTGCGCAACAGGGTCAGGTGACGACTGTCCGTAACCCCTCGTTCGGCCATGCGCACAACTCCCCACAGAACGCCCATTTCTTTCCGATAAGGCGTCAATTGCGACGGGGTGAGCGATCACCCTTTCGTGTGCTTTTCACCAAAGACCTCAAGGGAGTTGGAGACGACGCCGACAAAGGATGCGTGAGTACCCTTGCGCACACCATGATGACCGCCGCCCGCTCCGCTGACTCCGGCCTCGCGACCCCGGGCGAACTCGACCGCTACCCCTACGCCGAGGCGCCCTCCGTCGACCGCGTCGGGGTCCCTGCCTGGGACGGCGCGGAGCCTGAGCTGGGCCGTGTGGGCCGGCGCGCCACGGGCAGCCGCGGGCGCGGACTGCACGGCCAACTCGTCCAGCAACTGGGTCAGATGATCGTCTCCGGTGACCTGGGTGCCGACCGCCCGCTGGTCCCCGAGGAGATCGGCCAGCGCTTCGAGGTCTCGCGCACCGTCGTCCGCGAGTCGCTCCGCGTCCTGGAGGCGAAGGGCCTGGTGAGCGCGCGGCCGAACGTCGGCACGCGGGTGCGCCCCGTCAGCGACTGGAACCTCCTCGACCCGGACATCATCGAGTGGCGGGCCTTCGGGCCGCAGCGCGACGACCAGCGCCGTGAGCTCAGCGAGCTGCGCTGGACGATCGAGCCGCTCGCCGCGCGCCTCGCCGCCGGGCACGGGCGTGAGGACGTCCAGCAGCGCCTGACGGACATGGTCGAGATCATGGGGCACGCCATGGCCCAGGGTGATGCGCTCACCTTCTCCCGCGCCGACTCGGAGTTCCACTCGCTGCTCATCCAGGTCGCGGGCAACCGGATGCTGGAGCACCTCTCCGGGATCGTGTCCGCGGCTCTGCAGGTCTCGGGCAGCCCGGTTACGGGCTGCGACCGGCCGAACGAGGCGTCACTGGCGCACCACGGCCGCATCAGCGACGCCCTCGCGGCGGGCGACGGGGCGGCGGCCGAGACGGCCATGCGGCAGCTGCTCACCGTCCATCCGGAGGTGGAACGGGTGGTGCCCGCCCCGCGCGAGCACTGACCGCGTTCCGCGCGCGGCGCGGCCGGATGCGACCACCCCCTCCTGTGGCAGTGCCCGGTCGGTGACCCGCCTTCCGTCGGACCCCGTGGGATCCTCCGAGATCCCACGGGGTCCGACGGCGCGATGAGGCCGCATCTCCGTAGAGCGTCCGGTTCGAGGCCTGGGATGACCTTTTCTGTGTGCGTCTGACTGCTTATTTCGCTTACGGGGTGTGACTCGGGCCACGAAGATTGGGCGTAACGCTTCGGGGAAGAAAGCGATGACCTAAGAGGTGACAGCCGCGGAGGGAATACGGACGCCGTTCATGGCGCTGTGCATCTTCCCGGCCCCGCCCGCGCCGTCGGCCCATCCCCAAGCCGGTGGTCGGCTCCTGTCCCCTGTGGACGGGGCCGGAAGCCGTTTTCCAACGTTCCGAGAGGTTGTTCGTGTCGGCCAGCACATCCCGTACGCTCCCGCCGGAGATCGCCGAGTCCGTCTCTGTCATGGCGCTCATTGAGCGGGGAAAGGCTGAGGGGCAGATCGCCGGCGATGACGTGCGTCGGGCCTTCGAAGCTGACCAGATTCCGGCCACTCAGTGGAAGAACGTACTGCGCAGCCTCAACCAGATCCTCGAGGAAGAGGGTGTGACGCTGATGGTCAGTGCCGCAGAGCCCAAGCGCACCCGAAAGAGCGTCGCAGCGAAAAGTCCCGCCAAGCGCACCGCCACCAAGACGGTCGCGGCCAAGGCGGTGACCACCAGGAAGGCCACTGCCTCCGCCACGCCGGCGTCACCGGCCGTCGAGCCCGACGCCGCGGAAGAGGCGCCCGCCGCGAAGAAGGCGGCCGCCAAGAAGACCACCGCCAAGAAGGCGGCCGCGAAGAAGACCGCCACCAAGAAGACGGCGGCCAAGAAGACCAGCGCCAAGAAGGACGACGCCGAGCTCCTCGAGGAGGAGGTGCTCGAGGAAGCAGCCCCCGGCAAGGCCGGCGAGGAGCCCGAGAGCACCGAGAACGCGGGCTTCGTGCTCTCCGACGAGGACGAGGACGACGCGCCGGCGCAGCAGGTCGCCGCCGCCGGTGCCACCGCCGACCCGGTCAAGGACTACCTCAAGCAGATCGGCAAGGTCCCCCTGCTCAACGCCGAGCAGGAGGTCGAGCTCGCCAAGCGCATCGAGGCGGGCCTGTTCGCCGAGGACAAGCTGGCCAACGCCGACAAGCTGGCGCCGAAGCTCAAGCGTGAGCTGGAGATCATCGCCGAGGACGGCCGCCGCGCCAAGAACCACCTGCTGGAGGCCAACCTCCGCCTCGTGGTCTCCCTGGCCAAGCGCTATACCGGCCGCGGCATGCTCTTCCTGGACCTCATCCAGGAGGGCAACCTCGGTCTGATCCGCGCGGTCGAGAAGTTCGACTACACCAAGGGCTACAAGTTCTCCACGTACGCCACCTGGTGGATCCGGCAGGCGATCACCCGCGCCATGGCCGACCAGGCCCGCACCATCCGTATCCCGGTGCACATGGTCGAGGTCATCAACAAGCTCGCGCGTGTGCAGCGCCAGATGCTCCAGGACCTGGGCCGCGAGCCCACCCCGGAGGAGCTGGCCAAGGAGCTCGACATGACCCCGGAGAAGGTCATCGAGGTCCAGAAGTACGGCCGCGAGCCCATCTCGCTCCACACCCCGCTGGGCGAGGACGGCGACAGCGAGTTCGGTGACCTCATCGAGGACTCCGAGGCCGTCGTCCCGGCCGACGCGGTGAGCTTCACGCTCCTGCAGGAGCAGCTGCACTCCGTCCTGGACACCCTGTCCGAGCGCGAGGCGGGCGTCGTCTCGATGCGGTTCGGTCTCACCGACGGTCAGCCGAAGACCCTCGACGAGATCGGCAAGGTCTACGGCGTCACCCGTGAGCGGATCCGTCAGATCGAGTCCAAGACCATGTCGAAGCTGCGCCACCCGTCGCGTTCCCAGGTGCTGCGCGACTACCTCGACTGATCCGGCCGTACGACGCGGAAGGCCCGGTCCCCTGAAGGGGGTCGGGCCTTCGTCGTGCCGGGGCCACGCGGGTGCGGGGGGCCGAGGATTGGATGACCCTGGGTGTCCCACCGACCCCACGGAGTGAGGAGTGCGTATGCGTCGTCGCCTTGTCCTAGCCCTGGTCAGGCCTCTGGTCCTGGCGGCCGCCCTATCTGCCGTATCAGCGGGCTCCAGCGTCTCTGTGGCCGCCGACCGGGGGGTCATAGGGGGCTTTCCCGTGGAGGCGTCGGACAGCCCGTGGACGGTGGCCCTGTCGAGTCGTGACCGGTTCGGGCGTATGCGGGCGGGGCAGTTCTGCGGGGGCGTGGTGATCGGCCGCAGCACGGTGCTCACCGCGGCCCACTGCATGGACGAGGCGGTCCTCGGCGGGCCCCCGCAGCAGGTCTCCGACCTCAGGGTCATAGCGGGGCGCACGGATCTGTCGGACCGTGACGGCCAGGAGATCGCCGTGCGTTCCAGCTGGGTGAACCCGGCGTACGACGGTGCCAGCAACTCCGGGGACTTCGCCGTGCTGACCCTGGCCGAACCGCTCCCCGCCGAGTCCGTGATCGGCATGGCGGCCGCCGGTGACCCTGCGTACACGGCGGGCGGGACGGCGACCGTGTACGGGTGGGGCGACACCTCGGGGACGGGGGAGTACGCAGACGGTCTGCGCGCGGTACGTGTGCGGGTACTGCCCGACACTCTCTGTGAGAGGGCCTATCCGGGCGGCGCCGATGGCAGCTACGACTCCGGGAGCATGCTGTGCGCCGGCGAGGCCGAGGGGGGCCGCGACGCCTGCCAGGGGGACAGCGGAGGTCCGCTGGTGGCCCAGGGGCGTTTGATCGGGCTCGTGTCCTGGGGGATCGGCTGCGGCCGGGCCGGCAGCCCCGGGGTCTATATGCGGGTGTCCGACATCATGCGGACGCTGGGCCGGATGCGGGCCTGAGGAGGATGAGGGGCGTCCAAGGGGGCCCCTGACGGCGCCGGGACGACGAGGACGGGCGGCTGCCTCCGGGATGCAGAGGCGAACCGCCCGTACCGGCCTGTGCCGGGCTGGCTCGTCGTCGGACGCGCGGTGTCAGCGCTCTTCTTCGGAGGCGGTCTCGGGAACGGCCGTGAGCCGCTCCGTCTCGTCCTGTATCTCAGCGGCGATCTTCTTGAGTTCCGGCTCGAACTTGCGCCCGTGATGGGCGCAGAAGAGCAGCTCTCCGCCGCTGAGCAGGACGACGCGCACGTACGCCTGGGCGCCGCAGCGGTCGCAGCGATCAGCGGCCGTCAACTGGCTCGCAGGGGTCAGAACAGTAGTCACGTCGCCTCTTCTCTAGCTCGACGAGCTGTCGTACCAGGGTCAACATCCAACCAGCCCCAAAACGTTCCCGCTCGTGGCTTTTCCTCGAAAGAATCTTGCGAGGCGGCTGTCTGCTGCCGGTTGGCGGCGAATGTGCCGTATTGCGTGTCTATGTGTCTTACGGGGCTTCGCGTATATCGGTCGGTCGGTCCTCCCGGCTGGGTTGCCGGTTGTTCATGAGGACGTGCCCGGAGCCTAAATGGTTCATGCCTGGAAGGGAACGTGACGTGTACTTCACTCCATCGAGGGATCGAACAAGCATGCGACTCTGGACTAGGGTGAGTTTCTGACGAGGGTGGCGTTACAGCGGCCCTACCAGGCCTCGGTACCCTCTCACCGGTGACTGAAGCCGCGCCCTTACCCATGAGGGCCCCATCTGAAATTCAGCGAGGAGCGAACCGCGTGACCGCCGACACGTCCGTGCCGTCCACAGCTCTGCTGGCAGGAGCAGACCGGGACGGTTCCAACTACACCGCGCGGCACCTGCTCGTCCTCGAGGGGCTCGAGGCCGTGCGCAAGCGCCCCGGTATGTACATCGGATCGACCGGCAGCCGTGGCCTGATGCACTGCCTCTGGGAGATCATCGACAACTCCGTCGACGAGGCTCTCGGCGGCTACTGCGATCACATCGAGGTCATCCTCCACGACGACGGCTCGGTCGAGGTCCGGGACAACGGCCGGGGCATCCCGGTCGACGTCGAGCCCAAGACCGGACTCTCCGGTGTCGAGGTCGTCATGACCAAGCTGCACGCCGGCGGCAAGTTCGGAGGCGGCTCCTACGCCGCCTCCGGCGGTCTGCACGGCGTCGGCGCCTCGGTGGTGAACGCCCTGTCCGCCCGCCTGGACGTCGAGGTGGACCGCAGCGGGCACACCCACGCGATCAGCTTCCGCCGCGGTGTCCCCGGCGCCTTCTCCGGGAACGCGCCGGAGGCGAGGTTCGAGGCCAAGAGCGGCCTGCGCAAGGCCAGGAAGATCCCCAAGAGCCGCACCGGCACGCGCGTGCGCTACTGGGCCGACCGCCAGATCTTCCTCAAGGACGCCAAGCTCTCGTTGGAGAACCTGCACCAGCGGGCCCGGCAGACGGCGTTCCTCGTCCCGGGACTGACCATCGTCGTCCGCGACGAGTGCGGCCTGGGCGAGGGCGGCAGCAAGGGTGAGGAGTCCTTCCGCTTCGACGGCGGGATCAGCGAGTTCTGCGAGTACCTGGCCACCGACAAGCCGGTCTGCGACGTTCTCCGGTTCTCCGGCCAGGGCACGTTCAGGGAGACCGTCCCGGTCCTGGACGAGCACGGCCAGATGACCCCGACCCAGGTGGCCCGCGAGCTCGACGTCGACGTGGCGATGCGCTGGGGCACCGGGTACGACACGACCCTGAGGTCGTTCGTGAACATCATCGCCACCCCCAAGGGCGGCACCCATGTCGCCGGCTTCGAGCAGGCCGTCGCCGCCACGATGAACGAGGTGCTGCGCGCCAAGAAGCTGCTGCGGGTGGCCGAGGACGACATCGTCAAGGACGACGCCCTGGAGGGCCTGACCGCGGTCGTCACGGTGCGTCTCGCGGAGCCCCAGTTCGAGGGCCAGACCAAGGAGGTCCTCGGCACCTCGGCGGCCCGCCGCATCGTGAGCAACGTGATCAGCAAGGAACTCAAGGCCTTCCTGACCTCCACGAAGCGCGACGCCGCCCAGCAGGCCCGGGTCGTGATGGAGAAGGCCGTCGCCGCGGCCCGCACCCGTATCGCCGCGCGGCAGCACAAGGACGCGCAGCGCCGCAAGACGGCCCTGGAGTCCTCCTCGCTGCCGGCCAAGCTCGCCGACTGCCGCAGTGACGACGTGGACCGCAGCGAGTTGTTCATCGTCGAGGGGGACTCCGCGCTCGGCACGGCGAAGCTCGCCCGGAACTCCGAGTTCCAGGCGCTGCTGCCGATCCGCGGCAAGATCCTCAACGTCCAGAAGTCGTCCATGACGGACATGCTGAAGAACGCCGAGTGCGGCGCGATCATCCAGGTCATAGGGGCCGGCTCGGGCCGGACCTTCGACATCGACGCCGCCCGCTACGGCAAGATCATCATGATGACCGACGCCGATGTCGACGGCTCGCACATCCGCACCCTGCTCCTGACCCTGTTCCACCGCTACATGCGGCCCATGGTGGAGGCCGGGCGGGTCTTCGCCGCGGTGCCGCCGCTGCACCGGATCGAGATCGTCCAGCCCAAGAAGGGCCAGGACAAGTACGTCTACACGTACTCGGACCGGGAGCTGCGCGACAAGCTCATGGAGTTCCAGACCAAGGGGATCCGCTACAAGGACTCGATCCAGCGCTACAAGGGCCTCGGCGAGATGGACGCCGACCAGCTGGCCGAGACGACCATGGACCCCCGCCACCGCACCCTGCGCCGGATCAACCTCTCCGACCTGGAAGCGGCGGAGCAGGTCTTCGACCTGCTGATGGGCAACGACGTCGCACCCCGCAAGGAGTTCATCTCCAACTCCGCGGCGACGCTGGACCGGTCGCGGATCGACGCCTAGTCACCACCTGACCCGTTCAAAGGTCCCGGCACGGCTTCGGCCGCGTCCGGGCCGCGTTTGCGCGAACGGGTGCGGATCGACGCGGCCACCCGGATTCCGGTCACCTGATGGGGTGAAGAGAACGGGGAAGAAGAGTCGGGGATCTTCCCGTTCTGTCCATCCTTGGGCATGCAGTCAAGCAAGGGCCGGGCCCACGACGCCGTGGCAGGTCAGGAGAGTTCGGTCGAGCAACTCGACGGTCATGACCCGGCCGCCCCCCAGGAGGCCTGGCAGCTGAAGTACGACGACCCCTGGTACGACGGCCTCGCGTCCGGCTGGGGCGAGATGGCGGCCGGCGGAGAACCCGCTCCGGCCGCCGTGCCGTCGGCTCGCGGGGAGGGCGTGAGCGGGCCCTCCGAGGCGGATGTGTACCTGGAGGTGCAGCGCAGCGCGGCCTTCCAGGAGGTGCGGCGCCGCTACCGTCGGTTCGTGGTGCCGGCCTCCGCGGCCTTCCTCGTCTGGTACGTGGGCTACGTCGTGGTGGCCACGACCGTGCCGCAGCTGATGGCCCGGCCCGTCGCGGGCGCGTTGAACGTCGGCCTGGTCGCGGGGCTCGGGCAGTTCCTGACCACGTTCCTGCTGACGTGGGCGTACGCGCGGCACGCGCGGCTGCGCCGGGACCGGGCAGCGCTCGAACTGCGCTGGGACACACAGGAACTGACCCGCGGCGTGAACGGCGGTGCCTCGTGACGAGTGAGCATCAGACCCTGGCCCCACTGCTGTTCAGCGCGTTCATCGCCGTCACGCTGGGCATCACGACCTGGGTGAGCCGCAACCGGCGTGGTTCGGCGGAGGAGTTCTACGCGGGCGGGCGTCTCTTCTCCTCGATGGAGAATGGTTTTGCCATCGCCGGTGACTACATGTCGGCCGCGTCGTTCCTCGGCGTCGCCGGGCTCATGGCGCTGTGGGGCTACGACGGGCTGCTCTACGTGGTCGGATTCCTGGTGGCCTGGCTGGTGGTGCTGTTCCTCGTCGCGGAACTGGTGCGCAACTGCGGCCGGTTCACCCTCGCCGACGTCGTGGCGGCGCGGATGCGGGAGCGGCCGGTCCGCATCGCGGCGGGCACCTCCTCGGTCACCGTCTCCGTCCTGTACCTGGTCGCGCAGATGGTCGGTGCGGGCAGCCTCGTGGCTCTGTTGCTCGGGGGGACGAGCGAGGCGGTCCGTGCCTGGACGGTCATCGGAGTCGGAGCGCTGATGGTGATCTACGTGTCGATGGGAGGGATGCGGGCGACCACATGGATCCAGATCGTCAAGGCGGTCCTGCTGCTCGGCGGCACCGTCGTGCTGACCGTCCTGGTGCTGGTGCGCTTCCACGGAGACCTCGACCGGCTGCTGCTCACGGCTGCCGAGCGCAGCGGGCACGGGCGGGCGTTCCTGACCCCCGGCCTGAAGTACGGCGGCGACTGGACGGCCCGCTTCGACTTCATCAGCCTCGGACTGGCCCTGGTGCTGGGCACGGCGGGTCTGCCGCACATCCTGTCGCGCTTCTACACCGTGCCCACGGCGCGTGCCGCCCGCCGGTCGGTGGTCTGGGCCGTGGGGCTCATCGGCGGGTTCTACCTGATGACGATCGTGCTCGGGTTCGGCGCGGCCGCGATCGTGGGGCCGGAGGCCGTGCGGGCGTCGAACGCGGCCGGGAACACGGCGGTTCCGCTGCTCGCCCTGGACCTGGGCGGCGGCGCCGGATCCACGGGGGGAACGGTCCTGTTCGCCGTCGTCGCCGCGGTCGCGTTCGCGACGATCCTCGCCGTGGTCGCCGGGATCACGCTCGCCTCCTCGGCGTCCGTGGCGCACGACCTGTACGCGTCGCTGCGCCGGAAAGGCGGCACGCCGCGCAGTGAGGTCGCCGTGGCCCGGATCGCGGCGGTCGGGGTCGGGGCCGTGGCGATCGCCCTCGGTCTGCTGGCGCGGGACCTCAACGTCGCGTTCCTGGTCGGCCTCGCCTTCGCCGTCGCCGCGTCCGCGAACCTGCCCGTGCTGCTCTTCTCCCTGTTCTGGCCCGGCTTCACCACCCGCGGTGCCGTGTGGGCCGTCTACGGCGGGCTGGTCCCGGCCGTGGTCCTCGTGGTGTTGTCGCCGGTGGTCTCGGGCGGCCCGGACTCGCTGTTCCCGGGCGTGGACCTGCAGTACTTCCCGCTGCAGAACCCGGGTCTGGTGTCGATCCCGCTGGGCTTCCTCGCGGGCTGGCTGGGCACGGTCACCTCGGCGGAGGCCCCGGACGAAGCCCGGCACGCGGAGACCGAGGTGCGGTCACTGACCGGAGCCGGGGCCGCGTAGAGGCCACGTGCGCCCTAACCGCGGGTCGCCCATACGTAACGGTGCGCCGGGCGGCCCGCGTCCCCGTACTTGAGGGTGAGCCGGGCCCGGCCCGTGCGCTCCAGGAGTTTCAGATACCGCTGGGCGGTCTGGCGGCTCACCCCGGTGCGTTCGGCGATCTCCCGGGCGGACAGGGGCCCGTCGTCGTTCATCAGCGACTGACGGACCAGTTCGGCGGTGGTGGGGGAGTGCCCCTTGGGCAGGTTCGGCTCCGACGACGCCGACAGCGCCTTGAAGATGCGGTCCACCTCGGACTGCTCGGCCTCCCCTGCGCCGTCCAGGGTGCGGCGCAGCTCCGCGTACGCTTCCAGCTTGGCGCGCAGGCCGGCGAAGGAGAACGGCTTGACCGGGTACTGCAGCGCACCGTGCCGCATCGCCGCCTGCACGGTCGAGACGTCCCGGGCCGCCGTCACCATGATCACGTCCGTCTGGTGGCCGCGCCGCCGCATCTCCTGGACGACCGCCTACCCGTCTCGTCGGGCAGGTAGTGGTCCATGAGGACCAGGTCCAGCCGCGGCAGCTCCTCCAGCCGGCGCAGGGCGTCGGCGGCGCTGTGGGCCTCGCCGGCCACGTGGAAGCCCGGCACCTTCTCGACGTAGCCGGCGTTGACCCGGGCGACCCTGGTGTCGTCGTCGACGACCAGCACCTCGATCATCACGACGCCTCCTCGGTTGCCTGCCGGGCCGACAGGGCGGTCAGGGCCGGCTCGGGGCCCGGTCCGGACAGCGCGTCGGGCAGGACGACCGTGAACTCGGCGCCCCCGCCGTGCGCCTCGCCGACGGCGGCACTGCCGCCCTGCCGTTCGGCGAGCCTGCGTACCAGGGAGAGTCCGATGCCGCGCTCGCGATGCGCCGGCGGCTTCTTCGTGGACCATCCCTCGGTGAAGATCAGCTCCCGGTGCTCCCGGGGGATTCCCGGACCGGTGTCGCGCACCCGGAGTACCACCGTGTGCCCCTCGGCGCGCAACTCGACCTCCACGCGCGCGTGCGGCGTGCCGGCGACGGCGTCCAGGGCGTTGTCCACCAGGTTCCCGACGACGGTGACCAGCCCTTGGGGGTCGATCAGCCGGTCGGGCAGGCGGGTGCGGTCCGACACCCACAGGGCGACCCCCCGTTCGGCGGCGACGGTCGCCTTGCCGACCAGCAGGGCGGCGAGCAGCGGGTCCTCGATCCGCTCGGTGACCTGTTCCGCGGTCGCCCGGTGGTCACCGACGACCTCGCCGACGAACTCGACGGCGTCGTCGTACATCTCCAGTTCGAGCAGTCCCAGAAGCGTGTGCATCCGGTTGGCGTGCTCGTGGTCCTGGGCGCGCAGGGCGTCGATCAGGCCGCGCGTGGAGTCGAGTTCACGGCCCAGTTGCTCCAGCTCGGTGCGGTCGCGCAGGGTGGCCACGGCACCGCCGTCGTCGGTGGGCATGCGGTTGGCCACCAGCACGCGCTGGCCTCGCACGGTGAGCAGGTCCGTTCCGGTCACACGCCCGGCCAGCACATCGGACGTACGGCCGGTGCCGAGCGCCTCGTCGGGGGTACGGCCCACCACCGCCTCCCCGATGCCGAGCAGGCGCTGCGCCTCGTCGTTGACCAGACGGATACGGCCGGTCCGGTCCAGGGCGACGACGCCCTCCCGGATGCCGTGGAGCATCGCCTCGCGCTCCGACAGCAGCGCCGCGATGTCCGAGAACGCCAGGTCCCGGGTCTGTCGTTGCACGCGCCGGGAGATGAGCCACGCCGCCAGCGCGCCGGCGGCCAGCGCACCTCCCGCGTACGCGAGCAGCCCCGGGATCGCGTGGATGAGCCGGGCCCGGACGCTGTCGTAGGCGATGCCGACCGAGACCGCGCCGACGACCGTGCCGTCGCCGTCGCGCAGCGGCACCTTGCCCCGGGCCGAGCGGCCCAGGGTGCCGCTGTCGATCTCCATGACCTCCTTGCCGGCCAGGGCCTGGCCGGGGTCGGTCGAGACGATGCCGCCGATCTGCCGCGGGTCGGTGTGCGACCAGCGCACGCCCCGCCAGTCCATCACCACCACGTACTCGGCCTTGGTGGCCGTCCGGATCCGCTCCGCCTCCCTCTGCACCGGGCCGTCGGGCGCGGGCGGCGTGTCCCTCAGGTCCTCCGCGAGCCCCGGCCGCTGCGCGGTCGTCTGCGCGATGGCGAGTGCGCGGCGCATGGCCTGGTCGTCCAGTTGGTCGCCGAGGGGCGCGAGGAACAGCCCGGTCGCGAGGACCGCGACGCCCGCGGCGATGGCCACCTGCATCAGCAGCACCTGCGAGAACACCCGCCGCGGCAGGCCGAGGCGCAGGCGGCGTGCGGGGGGAGTGGGGCTCATACCCAAGACGGTACGTGCGGCCGACTACCTGCCCTAACGGGTGTGGTGTGGATCTCTTGATCCATGTGTGGGCAGCCGGTCCCGCGTGCCCAGGACGGGGCGATCAGCTCGCGAGCGCCGTCGTGAGGCCCCGCTGCCGTACCGCCACCACGTTCATCCGCCCGGGCGATCCGAGGACGGACGCGCCGCAGCTCTCCGGCCGGGGCGGCAGGCCCGCTTCCTGGGAGACCTCCACCCGCCAGCGGCGTCCGTCGACGTGGGCGACGGTCACCTCCCAGTACGGGGCGGCACCCGTCGTGCGCACGACGCTCAGCGCCTCCGCCCGGTACTCGCCGATGTGAGCGCGCACGGCCAGTTCGGCTGCCTGGCCGGGGCGTTCCCAGGCCGAGCCGCCCCGGCAGCCCTCCACCACAATTCGTCCCTCCCGGGCTCCCTGCAGGACCTCCTTGAGGGTGTGCGCCTCGGCCCGCCCGTAGGCGTATCCGTACGGCAGCACCAGGGCGGTCGGGGCGAAACGGTGACCACCCAGATGAGTGACCTCCCAGACGCCCTCGACCCCGGAGGCGGCCAGCGCGGCGGCGAGGGGACGGCCCAGCAGGGCGCAGCATCGGTCGCGCTTGCCGTTGGTGCACACGAGCGCCAGCGGGTCGCCGTCGTGCGGCCGGCCGCCGAGCTCCTCGTCGAAGCCGTGGTGGTCGCCCCGGCCCAGCGCGGCGAAGTCGAGGTGGAGCAGCCGGCCCGGGTCCGAGGTCGTGGCGGTGTGGAGCCACACGTTCCCGGGGACGGTGTGGGCCGCGTACACCCGGCGCGTGGAGGGCATCCGGCGGTCCGCGTGGCGCCCGGGGCGCCGGATGAGCACGATCCGTACGCCCGTGTCCTTCGCGGCCGCCTCCAGAGCACGTCCCAGGGCGGGGTCCAGGTGGCTCGAGGTGAGAGCCTTGGCACCCCAGGGCCCCGGCTGTTCCAGCAACAGCCAGGTCCTCGCGGTGGCCGCGGTTCCCGGAACGGGCTCGTCGATGTCCCGGGAGACGGTTGAGCACGTACTCACAGAGGTGAGCCTAACCTGACTTGGCCTGATCTTCCTCCCCGGGCCGCCCTTTCCTACTCCGGCAGATGCCGGGGCGGCTTCGGACCGGCGTATAGACCGCTCGGGCGCATGCGGAGCGGGCGCTCGCCGTACTCCTCGAGTGCGTGCGCGATCCAGCCCGCCGTTCGCGCCACCGCGAAGATCGTCTCGCCCGCGGCCGGGGGCATCCCGCAGGACGCCGTGAGCACGGCGAGCGCGAGGTCGACGTTGGCGTGCAGCGGGGTGTGACGGGCGGTCGTCTCGACGATGTCGCGGGCCGCGAGCAGGGCGGGTTCGGCGCGCGGGACCCGTTCGAGGAGGGTGAACAGGGCACGCGCGCGTGGGTCCTCGCCCGGGTACAGCCGGTGGCCGAGTCCGGGGACACGGCGGCCCGCGCGCAGTTCGCCGGCGATCACGGGGGCCGCGTCGCCCTGTTCGAGCACGTCCTGGAGCAGCCGGTGGGCGAGCCCGCTGGCGGCACCGTGGAGCGGGCCCTCGATCACGCCGAGACCGGCGGAGATCGCCGCGTACGGGTGTGCGCGGGCCGACGCGGCGACCCGCACGGCGAGCGTGGAGGCGGCGAGGTCGTGGTCGGCCAGGAGTCCGAGGGCGGCGTCCAGGGCGCGCAGGGACTCCTCGTCGGCGTCTCGCACGGACAGCCGGTCCCACAGGCGCCGTGCCAGCGGGCCCTGGTCGTGGCGGCCGTGTCCCCGCGGCGGCAGCGCGGCGACGAGGGTCGGGACGAGAGTGCGTGCGGTGCCGAGCACGGTGTCCTCGGACAGGTCGAAGCGCAGCGGGTCCGCGGTCGCGGCGGCGATCGTCGCGACACGCAGCAGGTCGGTGGGCGCGGCGTGTTCGGGCAGGGCGTCGACGGCGCGGCGGGCGACGGCCACGGAGGCGGCGGGGGCGGTGAACGTGCTGCCCGGCTGCATCCGGCCCGTCCAGAGCCACTCGGCGACCTCCTCGTAGGTGTGCCGGGTGGCCAGGTCGACCGCGTCGACGCCGCGGTAGTAGTAGCGGTCGCTCTCGATGAGCGTGATGCCGGTCCGCACCGACAGCTCACCGGCGCCGGAGCCGGAAACTGCCGCGCCCTCACGCCGGTTGCGCCGGGCGAGTGCCTCGATCTCGCGGGCGTCGAAGGTGCTTCCGCGGCCGCCGGCCGCACGCCGGCTGCTGAGCTGGCCGCGGCTCACGTACGCGTACACGGTCTCCGGCTTCACGCCGAGCAGGTCGGCGGCCTCCCTGGTGGTCAGCCGCCGTTCCGTGTCGAGGGGAGCGGGCTCGTGATCGCGCATGGGGGTCACCGTATCCGTCCAGCGAACCATTGATCAAATATTGATTCAATCAATATTGACACAGTTTGAGTCGAGCATGGACAGTCGAATCAAGTTCAGGGAGGAAGACATGTCCGTCAACAGGTCCGCAACCACTCTCGTCGAGGCGCCGCGGGGACTCGCCGGTGTCGTCGTCGCCGACACCCGCATCGGTGACGTCCGCGGTCGTGAGGGCTTCTACCACTACCGGCAGTACTCCGCCGTGGATCTCGCACGGACCCGCTCGTTCGAGGACGTCTGGCATCTGCTCGTGCACGGCGAGCTTCCGGACGCCGAGCAGGGCGCGGCCTTCGCGCGCCGCACCGCCGCGCTGCGGCGGCTTCCCGGCGAGGTGCGCGCGGCTCTGCCGGCCCTCGCGGCCGCCGGCGGGCGTTCCGGCCCGCTCGCCGGAATGCGCACGGCGCTGTCGCTGCTGGGAGCGGCGAAGGGTTTCCGGCCCGTGTACGACATCGAAGCCGGGCAGCGCCTGGAGGACGCGCTGGTGGCGGCCGCGGCCGTGCCGACGCTGCTGACCGCGCTGCACCGCCTGGGAAAGGGGCTCGAACCGGTGGAGCCGCGCGAGGATCTCCCGTACGCGGCGAACTACCTGTACATGCTGACCGGTTCGGTACCGCACGATCAGCACGCCCGGGCGATCGAGCGCTACCTGATCTCCACCATTGACCATGGATTCAATGCATCAACCTTCACGGCCCGGGTCATCGCCTCCACCGGCGCGGACGTGGCGGCGTGCCTCGCCGGTGCGGTGGCGGCGCTGTCCGGGCCGCTGCACGGGGGTGCCCCGAGCCGGGCGCTGGACACGCTGGACGCGATCGGCACCCCGGACCGCATCGACTCCTGGGTGCGGGAACGGGTGCTCGCCGGGGACCGCATCATGGGCTTCGGGCACGCGATCTACCGCACGGAGGACCCGCGGTCGCGGATGCTGCGCGAGGTCGCCCGGAAATTCGGCGGCCCGCGCGTGGACTTCGCCGTGGAGGTCGAGTGTCAGGTCGAGAGGATCCTGGCGGAGCTGAAGCCGGGCCGGGAACTGCACACCAACGTCGAGTACTACGCGGGCCTGGTGATGGAACTCTGCGGCCTGCCGCGCGAGATGTTCACGCCGACGTTCGCCGCGGCGCGGGTGGTGGGCTGGAGCGCCAACATCCTGGAGCAGGCGGAGGACACGAAGATCATCCGCCCGGTGGCGCGGTATGTGGGGCCGGATGCGCCGGTGGCGGTGCCGGCGTCCGCCTGATGGTGCATCGACGCGCACCTCATGACGGGCTGGGGTGCCCTGCTCCGTGCCTCGCGGGGGCTCGCCTCCGGGCAGGGTTGCTGCGGGTGCGGCACGGGCGAGGACTACCTCGTCACAGCCTCACAGCAGCGGCAACGCCCCGTCGCTGGTCGTCCCTACCGCTTGGCCAGGCTCGCCGCCGCTGGCTCCGCCAAGGCGTCGTTGGTCGTGCCTCTCACCCGGACGCCTGAGGGCCGGTGCCGCAACAGCCCTTCACCTCGGCGTGATTCCCACGGCTCGTATCCTGGGTCGGCATCCCGTTCTCGTACGCGTGCCGGGACACGAGCCGGTGCACGCGTCGGCGTCAGAGAGGTCGCACGGTGAGTCAGCCGAGCCCGAAACCGCAGCAGATCCCGGTCGTCGTCCTGGCCGGGTTCCTCGGCTCCGGGAAGACCACACTGCTCAACCACCTCCTCCACCACAGCGGTGGCAGCCGGATCGGCGCCCTCGTCAACGACTTCGGGGCGATCGAGATCGACGCGATGGCCGTGGCGGGAGCGCTGGGCGACTCGACGCTCTCGCTCGGCAACGGGTGCCTGTGCTGTGCCGTCGACCCCGGCGAGCTGGACCGGTACCTGGAGCGGCTCGCGGAGCCCTCCCTCGGCATCGACGTCATCGTCATCGAGGCCAGCGGCCTCGCCGAGCCGCGGGAACTCGTGCGGATGCTGCTCGCCAGCGAGCACCCCGGGATCGTGTACGGCGGGCTCGTCGAGGTCGTCGACGCCGCCGAGTTCGACGAGACCCGCTCCCGGCACCCCGAGATCGACCGGCATCTCGCCCTCGCCGACCTCGTGGTGGTCAACAAGCTCGACCGGGCCGAGGACGGCGAGCACGTGCTCAGGCTCGTCACGTCCCTCGTCGACGGAGCCGCCGTCGTCCCGGCCACCTACTGCCGGATCGACCCCGAGTTCCTCTTCGACTGCCGTCCGAGCGAGGAACGCGTCGGGCAGCTGTCCTTCGACGACCTGCACGATCACGACGCCGACGGGGACGAGGGCCACGCCGGGCATCTGCACGCCGCCTACGACAGCCTCTCGTTCGTCGCGGCCGAGCCGCTCGGCCCGCGGCGGCTGATGGCGTTCCTCGACAGCCGGCCCGAGGGGCTGTACCGGATCAAGGGATACGTCGACTTCGGCCCGTACGACGTCCTCAACCGCTACGCCGTACACGCCGTCGGGCGCTTCCTGCGCTTCTACCCCGAGCCCTGGCCGGCCGGCGAGGAGCGCCTCACGCAGCTGGTCCTCATCGGCTCCGGCATCGACGCCTCCGCGCTCGGCAAGGAGCTGGACGCGTGCAGGAACGGCACCCCACACGCCGACGAGCACGGCATGTGGGGCGTCCTGCGGTACGTACGCGACCCCGAAGGGCCTGACGGGGCCGCCGACGGGAGCGGCCCCGGCGAGGAGGCCGCTCGGCCCGTCTAGGCCGGTCCGGCCACCACCGACACCGTCTTCGCCAGGGACACGCCCGAGCCGTCGCGGCGCGGGTCCATCTCCGGGAGGTCGGCAGGGGAGCCGTTCTTCTGCGCGGCACGGGCGGGGGCCGGGCCGGCCCAGGCCAGCGACAGGCAGTCCTCCCCCTTCAGGAACCGCTGGCAGCGCACGCCCCCGGTGGCGCGGCCCTTGCGCGGGTACTGGTCGAACGGGGTCAGCTTGGCCGTCGTCTGGACCGAGTCGTCCAGCGTGCCCCGCGAACCCGCGATCGTGAAGACGACGGCGTCCGCGGCCGGGTCCACCGCCGTGAAGGAGATGACCTTCGCTCCCTGCGCGAGCTTGATGCCGGCCACGCCGCCGGCCGGGCGGCCCTGTGGGCGGACCTGGGAGGCCTGGAAGCGCAGCAGCTGGGCGTCGTCGGTGATGAAGACCAGGTCCTCGTCGCCGGTGCGCAGCTCGACGGCGCCGACGATCCGGTCACCGTCCTTGAGCGTGATCACCTCGAGCTCTTCCTTGTTGGACGGGTAGTCCGGGACGACGCGCTTGACCACACCCTGTTCCGTGCCGAGGGCCAGGCCCGGCGAGGACTCGTCGAGCGTCATCAGGCAGACGACCGTCTCGTCGTCCTCCAGGGAGACGAACTCCGCAAGGGGGGCACCTCCCGCCAGGTTCGGCGTCGGCATGGCCTCCGGGAGCTGCGGCAGGTCGACCACGTTCAGCCGCAGCAGCCGGCCCTCCGAGGTGACGGCGCCCACCTCGCCGCGGGCGGTGGCCGGCACCGCCGAGACGATCACGTCGTGCTTCACGCGCTTGGCGCCGGCGGGCTCCGGGAACGGCTCGGCGTTCGCCGTACGGGCCAGCAGACCCGTCGAGGACAGCAGCACCCGGCACGGGTCGTCGGCCACCTGCAGCGGCACGGCCGCGACCGGGGCACCTCCCGACTCCAGCAGGACCGTACGCCGGTCGGTGCCGAACTTCTTGGCGACCGCGGCCAGTTCGGTGGAGACCAGCTTGCGCAGCTCCGCGTCCGAGTCGAGGATCCGGGTCAGCTCCTCGATCTCCGTGGTGAGCCGGTCCTTCTCGGCCTCCAGCTCGATGCGGTCGTACTTGGTCAGACGGCGCAGCGGCGTGTCGAGGATGTACTGCGTCTGCACCTCGCTCAGCGAGAACTGCTCCATCAGGCGCTGCTTGGCCTGCGCGGAGTTCTCGCTGGAGCGGATGAGGCGGATGACCTCGTCGATGTCGAGCAGGGCCGTCAGCAGGCCCTCCACGAGGTGCAGCCGGTCCCGCTTCCTGCCGCGGCGGAACTCCGAACGCCGCCGGACGACGTTGAACCGGTGGTCGAGGTAGACCTCCAGGAGCTCCTTGAGCCCCAGCGTGAGCGGCTGGCCGTCGACCAGCGCCACGTTGTTGATCCCGAAGGACTCCTCCATGGGCGTCAGCTTGTACAGCTGCTCCAGGACCGCCTCCGGCACGAAGCCGTTCTTGATCTCGATGACCAGGCGCAGGCCGTGCTCGCGGTCGGTGAGGTCCTTGACGTCGGCGATGCCCTGGAGCTTCTTCGAACCGACCAGGTCCTTGATCTTGGCGATGACCTTCTCGGGGCCGACCGCGAAGGGCAGTTCGGTGACGATGAGGCCCTTGCGGCGGGCCGTCACCTGCTCCACGGACACGGTTGCCCGGATCTTGAAGGTGCCGCGGCCCGACCCGTACGCGTCCCGGATGCCGGAAAGGCCGACGATGCGGCCACCCGTGGGCAGGTCCGGGCCCGGGACGTGCTTCATCAGGGCGTCGAGGTCCGCGCTGGGGTGCCTGATCAGGTGGCGGGCGGCGGCGATGACCTCGCGCAGGTTGTGCGGCGGCATGTTCGTGGCCATGCCGACGGCGATGCCCGAGGCGCCGTTGACCAGCAGGTTCGGGAAGGCGGCGGGCAGGGCCGCCGGTTCCTGCTCCTGGCCGTCGTAGTTGGGGTTGAAGTCGACCGTGTCCTCGTCGATCGACTCGGTCATCAGGCTCGTGGCCTCGGCCATCCGGCACTCGGTGTACCGCATGGCGGCCGGCGGGTCGTCGTTGCCCAGCGAGCCGAAGTTGCCGTGGCCGTCGACCAGGGGGACCCGCATCGAGAAGGGCTGCGCCATGCGCACCAGGGCGTCGTAGATCGACGCGTCGCCGTGCGGGTGCAGCTTGCCCATCACCTCGCCGACGACACGGGCGCACTTGACGTAGCCGCGCTCCGGGCGCAGGCCCATCTCGTTCATCTGGTAGACGATGCGCCGGTGCACCGGCTTGAGGCCGTCGCGGGCGTCCGGCAGGGCGCGGG
Organism: Streptomyces sp. NPDC058741; assembly: GCF_042746715.1. Taxonomy (NCBI): domain Bacteria; kingdom Bacillati; phylum Actinomycetota; class Actinomycetes; order Kitasatosporales; family Streptomycetaceae; genus Streptomyces; species Streptomyces sp. NPDC058741. Next base: position 108,407 of record NZ_JBHYQH010000018.1, read on the forward strand.
AGTAGATGACCGAGTACGCGTACTCGAGGAAGGAGCCCTGCATCTCGTCGACGACGTCGATGTCGAGGATCCGCTCCTCGTACGAGTCGTCGGGCGGCGGGGTCTTCGTGCTGCGGCGGGCCATCGCTGCCGGCTCCTTGCTGCTGCGTTCCGGATCTGACGCGGACCATTGTGGACCGCCGGACTGACAAGCGGGACCAGGACCCGGGTCAAGCGACGCCCCCGCCCGCGGCCCGAGGCCGGCGCCGGGAACTTCACCAGGGCTTCGCGCGCTTGCATACAGTGGCAGGACCGGCAGGAATCCGCGGTCCGACCGACCGCTCAGCGATCGAAGGGACGTACATGCCCATGGGTCACACGGCCACAGCCCAGGCAGGCTCCGGAGGCCTGACAGCGACCGAGCACCGCCTGACCAACGGCCTGCGCGTGGTGCTCTCCGAGGACCACCTGACCCCGGTCGCGGCGGTGTGCCTCTGGTACGACGTCGGCTCGCGCCACGAGGTCAGGGGGCGTACCGGCCTGGCTCACCTTTTCGAGCACTTGATGTTCCAGGGGTCCGCCCAGGTCAAGGGAAACGGTCACTTCGAGCTGGTCCAGGGCGCGGGCGGCTCGCTGAACGGCACCACCAGCTTCGAGCGGACCAACTACTTCGAGACCATGCCCGCCCACCAGCTGGAGCTCGCCCTCTGGCTGGAGGCCGACCGCATGGGCTCCCTGCTGACCGCCCTGGACGACGAGTCGATGGAGAACCAGCGCGACGTCGTCAAGAACGAGCGCCGCCAGCGCTACGACAACGTGCCCTACGGCACCGCCTTCGAGAAGCTGACCGCCCTCGCCTACCCGGAGGGCCACCCCTACCACCACACCCCGATCGGCTCCATGGCCGACCTGGACGCGGCGACCCTGGAGGACGCCCGCGCGTTCTTCCGCACCTACTACGCGCCGAACAACGCCGTGCTCTCCGTGGTCGGCGACATCGACCCCGAGCAGACGCTCGCCTGGATCGAGAAGTACTTCGGCTCCATCCCCGGTCACGACGGCAAGCCCGCACCGCGGGACGGCGCGCTGCCGGAGACCATCGGCGAGCAGCTGCGCGAGATCGTCGAGGACGAGGTCCCGGCGCGCGCCCTGATGGCCGCCTACCGCCTGCCGCACGACGGCACGCGCGCGTGCGACGCGGCCGACCTGGCCCTCACGGTCCTCGGCGGCGGCGAGTCCTCCCGCCTCTACAACCGGCTGGTGCGCCGCGACCGCACGGCCGTGGCGGCGGGCTTCGGCCTGCTGCGGCTCGCGGGGGCCCCCTCCCTCGGCTGGCTGGACGTGAAGACGTCCGGCGACGTGGAGGTGCCGGTCATCGAGGCCGCGATCGACGAGGAGCTCGCCCGGTTCGCCGAGGAGGGCCCCACGGCAGAGGAGATGGAGCGCGCCCAGGCCCAGTTGGAGCGCGAGTGGCTGGACCGGCTCGGCACGGTCGCGGGCCGCGCCGACGAACTGTGCCGCTACGCCGTGCTGTTCGGCGACCCGCAGCTCGCCCTGACCGCCGTCCATCGCGTCCTGGAGGTCACGGCGGAGGAGGTGCAGGAGGTCGCCAAGGCCCGCCTGCGGCCCGACAACCGCGCGGTGCTCGTCTACGAGCCCGTCGCCGACGAGGACGCCACCGACGAGGACACCGCAGCCGCGGCCGGAGACGAGAACGAGGAGGCGGCCAAGTGACCGAGCTCGCCGCGATGGACTTCCACCCCCAGCCCCAGGCGGGCGACGCCAGGCCCTGGGCCTTCCCCGCCCCCGAGCGCGGCACGCTCGGCAACGGCCTGACCGTCCTGCGCTGCCACCGCCCCGGCCAGCAGGTCGTCGCCGTCGAGGTGCTGCTGGAAGCGCCCCTGGACGCCGAGCCGGCCGGTCTGGACGGCGTGGCCACGATCATGGCCCGGGCCTTCTCCGAGGGCACCGACAAGCACCCCGCCGAGGAGTTCGCTGCCGAGCTGGAGCGCGCCGGCGCCACGCTCGACGCGCACGCCGACCACCCCGGTGTCCGGCTCAGCCTGGAGGTCCCGGCGTCCCGGCTCGCCAAGGGGCTCGGTCTGATCGCCGACGCCCTCAGGGCGCCCGCGTTCGCCGACAGCGAGGTCGAGCGGCTGGTCCGCAACCGCCTCGACGAGATCCCGCACGAGCTGGCCAACCCCTCGCGCCGCGCCGCCAAGGAGCTCTCCAAGGAGCTGTTCCCGGCGGACTCGCGCATGTCGCGGCCCCGGCAGGGCACCGAGGAGACGGTCGCCGCGATCGACTCCGCGGCCGTACGCGGCTTCTACGAGAAGCACGTCCGCCCCGCCACCGCCACCGCGGTGGTCGTCGGCGACCTGACCGGCATCGACCTCGACGCTCTGCTGGGCGACACGCTCGGCGCCTGGACCGGGTCGCAGGCCGAGCCGCGGCCGGTGCCGCCGGTGACCGCCGACGACAGGGGGCGGGTCGTCATCGTGGACCGCCCGGGCGCCGTGCAGACGCAGCTGCTGATCGGCCGCATCGGCCCGGACCGGCATGACCGCGTCTGGCCCGCGCAGGTGCTCGGCACGTACTGCCTCGGCGGCACCCTCACCTCCCGGCTGGACCGCGTCCTGCGCGAGGAGAAGGGCTACACCTACGGCGTGCGCGCGTTCGCCCAGGTCCTGCGGTCCGCTCCGGACGGCACCGGTGCCTCGATGCTCGCCATCAGCGGCTCCGTGGACACGCCCAACACCGGCCCGGCCCTGCAGGACCTGTGGACGGTGCTGCGCACGCTCGCCGCGCAGGGCCTGACGGACGCCGAGCGGGACGTCGCCGTGCAGAACCTGGTCGGTGTCGCGCCGCTGAAGTACGAGACGGCGGCCGCCGTCGCGTCGACGCTGGCCGACCAGGTCGAGCAGCACCTGCCCGACGACTACCAGGCCACGCTGTACCGGCAGCTCGCCGCGACCGGCACCGTGGAGGCCACCGCGGCGGCCGTCAGCGCCTTCCCGGTGGACCGGCTGGTGACCGTCCTCGTCGGCGACGCGGCGCAGATCCAGGGGCCGGTCGACGCCCTCGGCATCGGCGAAGTCTCGGTCGTCGCCGCCGAGTAGGGGCACGCGCGCGGGAGCCCTGGTCGTCCTGGAAGGCACCAGGGCTCCTTTACGCCCGAATTGGTATGGAGGTTGCCCGTCTGCCCTGTGGGATGCGCTACAAAAGCGGGGTTCCGTTTGGGAATTGAAAGTGCCCCCGCTTAGCGTCATCCGGGCTGTTCGTCAGGCAGTGCGCCGCACCCGCGGCACCGGACAGTCATCGCCGAGTCCCCGTACGGCGCGAGCCAGGGGAGCCGGGGACCCATCAGCAGTCCCTGGGGTGAATCGGACGCCCGCGCGAGCCGCGAGGGGGTCCGTAGGAGACCTTCCTGCTCCGAACCCGTCAGCTAACCCGGTAGGCGAGAGGGAAGGAAAGGACCAGCCACCACATGGCGTTCACCCGCGCCGCCGGGAAGCACCGACGTCCCAGCCGGATGCAGCGTGGCACCGCCCGCGCGGCGGGCGTAGCGGCCCTCGCCACCACCGGTGTCATCGGCACCGTGGCCGCTCCGGCCGCCGTCGCCGCCGACCCCGCTCCCGAGCAGACCGGTCTCACTCCCGTCGTCACCATGGGCGACACCGTCGCCCAGCAGATCGGCGCCCAGGCCGTCGCCCAGAAGCAGGCGGCCGAGGAGGCCGCCGCCAGGCAGAGGGCCGAGGAGGCCGCCCGCGAGCAGGCCGCCGAGGCCGCCAAGAGGGCCAAGGAAGCGGCCGAGAAGGCCCGCGAGGCCAAGGAGCGCGCCGCCCGCGAGGCCGAGCGCAAGCGCCTCAACACCTTCGTCTCCCCGATCTCCGGCTCGTACGTCTCCACCGGCTACCAGACCAGCAGCGGCCTGTGGTCCTCCGGCAGCCACACCGGCGTCGACTTCCACGCCGCCACCGGCACCTCCGTCCACGCGGTCGGTACGGGCACGGTCGTCGAGGCCGGCTGGGGCGGCTCCTACGGCAACCAGATCGTGATCAAGATGAACGACGGCACGTACACCCAGTACGGCCACCTGTCGTCCATCGCCGTCTCCGTGGGCCAGAAGGTCACGCCCGGCCAGCAGATCGGCCTGTCCGGCGCCACCGGCAACGTGACCGGCCCGCACCTGCACTTCGAGGCCCGCACGAGCCCCGAGTACGGCTCGGACATGGACCCCGTCGCCTACCTCCGCTCGCACGGCGTGAACATCTGACGGATCCCGCTCCGCGTCCCCGGGCCCCGGCCGCACGAGCCGGGGCCTTTCGGGTTTTCGGCAGCCGGCCCCTGTCCGAAAAATATCCCTGATTTCCGGCCCGCCGTCGGAAATTCCCGCTCATTGCCATAGAGTCACGGAACACGTGTCACGCGTCGGCATTTCACGGGGATTGGCGGAGGTCGGTCATGCGTATTCCCGCGCACTCGGTCTGCACGGCCATCCGGGACGACATCGTCGCGGGTGTCCACGAACGCGGCAGCCGGCTCACCGAGGAACTCCTCGCCCGCCGCTACGGTGTCTCACGCGTCCCCGTCCGGGAGGCCCTGCGGACCCTGGAGGCCGAGGGTTTCGTGGTGACCCGGCGGCACGCGGGCGCGTGCGTCGCCGAGCCCACCGAGCAGGAGGCGGCCGACCTGCTGGAGATGCGCGTGCTGCTGGAGCCGCTCGGCGCCGCCCGGGCCGCCCAGCGCCGCACCGAGGCCCACCTGAAGGTCCTGCGCGGCCTGGTCCGGCTGGGCCAGGAGCGCGCCCGCCGGGGAGGCGGCGACGACCTGCGCTCTCTGGGCGGGTGGTTCCACGAGACGCTCGCGCAGGCCTCCGGCAGCCCCGCCCTCACCTCGGCGCTCACCCAGCTCCGCCACAAGATCGCGTGGATGTACGCCGTCGAGCCGCCGGCCAGTCCCGCGGAGTACTGGGGCGAGCACGGGGCGATCGTGGACGCTGTGGCGCGCGGGGACGGCGAGCGCGCGCGGGCGCTCACGGCGCTGCACGCCGAGCGCGCCACGGCCGCGCACCGTCTGCGCATCGGCTCCACCGGGCAGCACATCGGCTCCGCCGGGGAGCGCCCCGAGCGTGTGAGGAATGCGCAACATGGCGTAAACACGGGAAGCCCGCGGCATTAACATGCGAGCCGTATACAAAGAGCGGGATATTCGCGGGGGCTGTTTGCGCTGCCCGCGAACAGGAAATGCGGGGGGAATGCGAAGGGCTCGCCCGTGAATGCGGACGAGCCCTTCAGGGTGCGCCGGGTCAGGCGCGGGAAATACTCAGACGGTCTCGGGAAGCTCCTCGAGGCCCTCGGAGACCAGCTTGGCCAGCCGGTCCAGGGCGACGTCCGCGCCCTCGGCGTCGGAGGCGAGGACGATCTCCTCGCCGCCCTGGGCGCCGAGGCCCAGGACCGCCAGCATGGAGGCCGCGTTGACGGGCTTGCCGCCTGCCTTGGCGATCGTCACCGGGACGCCTGCGGCCGTGGCGGCTCGGACGAAGATGGAAGCGGGGCGGGCGTGGAGGCCCTCGGCCCAGCCGACGTTGACGCGGCGCTCAGCCATGTGTTGCTGCCCTTCGGTTTCAGGGTTGTCTAGACCAGTTTCCCATATCGTGAAGCTGCGCCGGGACGGTCTCCCACGACCGCCCCGGGGTGCCGCCGGGTCGCGGCCTCGACCCGGCTGACGCCCTCCCAGACTGCCTCGCGCCGTCGCCGGGCGCTAGCCGTACTCTGGGGGCCATGCACACCTCGCCGGACCGGCACGAGTATCCCGCCCACTGGGAAGCCGACGTGGTGCTGCGCGACGGCGGCACCGCGCGCATCCGGCCCATCACCGTCGATGACGCCGAGCGTCTGGTCAGCTTCTACGAGCAGGTCTCCGACGAGTCGAAGTACTACCGCTTCTTCGCGCCGTACCCTCGCCTGTCCGCCAAGGACGTCCACCGCTTCACGCACCACGACTTCGTGGACCGGGTGGGACTCGCGGCCACGGTCGGCGGCGAGTTCATCGCCACCGTACGCTACGACCGGATCGGCGCCGACAGAACGCCCGCGTCCGCACCCGCCGACGAGGCCGAGGTCGCCTTCCTTGTGCAGGACGCCCACCAGGGCCGGGGCGTCGCCTCCGCCCTGCTGGAGCACATCGCCGCCGTCGCCCGCGAGCGCGGCATCCGCCGTTTCGCCGCCGAGGTGCTGCCCGCCAACACCAAGATGATCAAGGTGTTCACGGACGCCGGGTACACCCAGAGGCGCAGCTTCGAGGACGGCGTGGTCCGCCTGGAGTTCGGCCTCGAACCCACCGACCGCTCCCTCGCCGTGCAGTACGCGCGCGAACACCGCGCCGAGGCGCGCTCGGTGCAGCGGCTGCTGGCCCCCTGCTCGGTCGCCGTCGTCGGCGCCGGGCGCACCCCGGGCGGCGTGGGCCGCAGCGTCCTCGGCAACATCCGGGACGCCGGCTTCACCGGCCGCCTGTACGCGGTGAACAGGGCCCTGCCCGAGGGGCGGAAGGAGCTCGACGGGGTCCCGGCCCACCGTTCGGTGCGGGACATCGACGGCCCGGTCGACCTCGCCGTCGTGGCCGTGCCGGCCGAGCGGGTACCCGAGGTCGTCGCCGAGTGCGGCGAACACGGTGTGCAGGGCCTCGTCGTGGTCTCCGCCGGGTTCGCCGAGAGCGGCGGCACGGAAGGGCGGGAACGCCAGCGCGCCCTGGTGCGGCAGGCGCGCACGTACGGCATGCGCATCATCGGCCCGAACGCCTTCGGCGTCATCAACACGTCCCCGCGGGTCCGCCTCAACGCCTCCCTCGCCCCCGAGACCCCGCGACCGGGCCGGATCGGCCTGTTCGCCCAGTCCGGCGCCATCGGCGTCGCCCTGCTGTCCCGGCTGCACCGGCGCGACGGCGGCGTCACCGGCGTGACCGGCGTCTCGACCTTCGTCTCCTCGGGCAACCGCGCCGACGTCTCCGGCAACGACGCTCTCCAGTACTGGTACGAGGACCCCGACACCGACGTCGTGCTCATGTACCTGGAGTCCATCGGCAACCCCCGCAAGTTCACCCGCCTCGCCCGCCGGACCGCCGCGGCGAAGCCGCTGGTCGTGGTCCAGGGCGCCCGGCACGGTGCGCCTCCCCAGGGGCACGCCGTCCGGGCGACGCGGCTGCCGCACGCGACCGTCTCGGCCCTGCTGCGGCAGGCCGGGGTCATCCGGGTCGAGACGATCACCGACCTCGTGGACGCGGGCCTGCTCCTCGCGCGCCAGCCCCTCCCCGCCGGCCCGAGGGTGGCGATCCTCGGCAACTCCGAGTCGCTCGGCCTGCTCACCTACGACGCGTGCCTCGCCGAGGGCCTGCGGCCGCACCCCCCGCAGGACCTGACCACGGCCGCCTCCGCCGAGGACTTCCACGCCGCCTTGTCCCGCGTGCTGGCCGACGACCGGTGCGACGCCGTGGTCGTCACCGCCATCCCGGCGGTGGGGGAGGGCTCGGTCGGGGACGCGGCACTCGCCGAGGCCCTGCGCTCGGCGGCGGCCGCCGCCCCGGCCAAACCGGTCCTCGTCGTCCATGTCGAGCTGGGCGGCCTCGCGGAGGCCCTGTCCGCGGCGGCGAGCACGGCGCCCCAGACGGCATCCCAGGCCGCGGCGGTGAGCACCGCCGCCCAGGCCACGGCGGACGAGCCGCCACCTCTGGCCGCCGGGCAGGCACCGCCCGTGGGGCGGCCCCCCGCCGCACAGCGGCCTTCCGCGGGAGAGCCGCACCCCGCGAAGGTCAGCCGCCCCGCCGAGGAGCCCTCCGCCACCACCGGGGCCCCCGAAGGCGACCGCCTCATCCCCGCCTACCCCGCCGCCGAGCGCGCCGTCCGGGCCCTCGCCCAGGCCGTCAGCTACGCGCAGTGGCGCCGGGAGGCCGCCGACCCCGGCAGGGTGCCCGAGTACGACGACATCGACCAGAAGGGCGCCGCCGCGCTGATCGAAGGGCTGCTCGCGCGCGGGCAGGGCCTCACGCTCGGCGCGGAGGAGACCTGCGACTTGCTGGGCCACTACGGCGTCCACGTCCACCGCGCCCTGCCCGCCCCGACCCCCGACGCCGCCGTCGAGGCCGCCCGGGCCCTCGGCTACCCCGTCGCCCTCAAGGCCGTCGCCCCGCACCTGCGCCACCGCGCCGACCTGGGCGGCGTACGCCTGGACGTCACAGATGAGAACCAACTGCGCCGCTCCTACGCCGAGTTGACCGAGCTGTTCGGCGACCCGGACGAGCTGCGTCCGGTGGTGCAGCGGATGGCGCCGCGCGGCGTGGACGTGGTCGTCCGGGCCGTCATCGATCCGGCCGCCGGCGCCGTGCTCTCCTTCGGGCTGGCCGGCGCCGCCTCGCAGCTGCTCGGGGACACCGCGCACCGGCTGATCCCGGTCACCGACCGGGAGGCGAACTCGCTGGTGCGTTCGATCCGTACCGCCCCCCTGCTGTTCGGCTGGCGCGGCTCCGCACCGGCCGACACCCGCGCCCTGGAGGAGCTGCTGCTGCGCGTGTCCCGGCTGGTCGACGACCATCCCGAGGTCGTCGCGGTCACCCTGGAGCCGGTCGTCGTCGCCTCCCACGGACTGAGCGTCCTGGGCGCCTCCGTCCGCCTCGCACCCCCGCCCGTGCGCGACGACCTGGGTCCCCGGACGCTGCCCGCGTACTGACCGGGGGCGAGCGGTGCCTCGCAGTCAGTGGTCCCCCGTAGGATGGGCGTCATGGCCAAGACCAGTACGACGACCCAGGGGCTGCGTGCGGCGATCGAGCGCAGCGGCTACTACCCGGCCCTCGTGGCCGAGGCGGTGGAGGCCGCCGTGGGCGGCGACCCCATCCGGTCGTACCTGGTTCACCAGGAGACCACGTTCGACCAGAACGAGGTGCGCCGGCACGTCACCGTGCTCGTCCTCACGGACCACCGCTTCATCGTCAGCCACACCGACGAGCAGGCCGCCGACAGCACCTCCCCGAGCCCGTACGCCACGACGTCGACGGAGTCCGTGAAGATCGGCCGCATCTCGTCGATCGTGGTCAGCCGCGTGGTCGCCAACCCGGAGTCGTACAAGCCGGGCACCCTGCCCCGCGAGGTGGTGCTCACCATCGGCTGGGGCGCCGTCTCCCGCATCGACCTGGAGCCTGCCGCCTGCGGCGACCCCAACTGCGAGGCGGACCACGGCTACACCGGCAACTCGACGGCGGACGACCTCAGCCTGCGCGTCAGCGAGGCCGGGGACGGACCGGAGACCGTGCGCGAGGCCCTCGCCTTCGCGCAGGCCCTCTCCGAGGCGACCGCGGACAGCGCCCGCTGATGGCACAGCCGCACACGGCCTGGGACCACCACCCCGAACCGCTCGCCGTCGCCTCGGCGCCGGCCCCCGAGTACGGCAGTGGCTCCCTCGCCGACCTGCTGCCCACCCTGACCGCCGGCCAGGGCGTCCCCGGCATGAGCGCCGCGATCACCGAGCTGACCCCCGCCGACCGGAACTGCGTGTTCCTGATCGACGGCCTCGGCTGGGAGCAGCTCAAGGCGCACCCCGAGGACGCCCCGTTCATGACGTCCCTGCTCGCCACCTCGCGCGGCGGCACCGGACGCCCGCTCACCGCCGGCTACCCGGCGACCACGGCGACCTCCCTCGCCTCCGTCGGCACCGGCCTGCCGCCCGGCGCGCACGGCCTGCCCGGCTACACGGTGCGCAACCCCGACACCGGCGAGCTGATGAACCAGCTGCGCTGGCATCCGTGGACCCCGCCCGGCCCCTGGCAGCCCTACCCCACCGTCTTCCAGCTGGCCCACCAGGCGGGTGTGCACGCCGCGCAGGTGTCGTCCCCGACCTTCGAGAACACCCCGCTCACCAAGGTCGCGCTCAGTGGCGGAACGTTCCTGGGACGGCTCCCCGGCGAGGACCGCGTCGACCTGGCCGCCGAGCAACTGGCCGCCGGCGACCGCTCCCTGGTCTACACGTACTTCGCCGAGGTCGACGGCGCCGGCCACCGCTTCGGCGTCGACTCCGACGCCTGGCGCGGCCAGCTCATGTACGCCGACCGCCTGGTCCAGCGCCTCGCCGAGCAACTGCCCCCGCGCAGCGCCCTCTACGTCACCGCCGACCACGGCATGATCGACGTGCCCTTCGACGAGGAGCACCGCATCGACTTCGACGAGGACTGGGAGCTCAGCGCCGGAGTCGCCCTGCTCGGCGGCGAGGGCCGCGCCCGGCACGTCTACGCGGTGCCCGGCGCCGCGAACGACGTCCTGACCTGCTGGCGCGAGGTGCTCGGCGAGCAGTTCTGGGTCGCCTCACGCGAGGAGGCCATCGCGGCGGGCTGGTTCGGCCCGCGGATCGACGAGCGGGTCCACGGCCGGATCGGCGACGTGGTCGCCGCCGCGCGCGACGACGTCCTGCTCATCGCCTCCCAGCGGGAGCCCAAGGAGTCGGCGATGGTCGGCAACCACGGTTCGATGACCCCCGCCGAGCAGCTCGTCCCCCTGCTCGAAGTACGCTCCTGAAGCCCTCGATCCGACCGCCCCCCCCACCACCGAGAGGTGTTCCCTCGACATGCCCGAGCTGGTGTTCTTCTCCGGAACGATGGACTGCGGGAAGTCGACGCTGGCTCTCCAGATCGAGCACAACCGCTCGGCGCGCGGGCTGGTCGGCATGATCTTCACCCGCAACGACCGGGCCGGGCAGGGCAAACTGTCCTCCCGCCTCGGCCTGGTCACGGACGCGGTGGAGGTCGGCGGCGGCGCGGACCTGTACGCCCACCTCGTCGACCACCTCTCGCAGGGCGGCCGCGCGGACTACGTGATCGCCGACGAGGCCCAGTTCCTCGCGCCCGAGCAGATCGACCAACTCGCCCGCGTCGTCGACGACCTGAGCCTGGACGTCTACGCGTTCGGTATCACGACCGACTTCCGCTCCAAGCTGTTCCCGGGCTCCCAGCGGCTGGTGGAGCTGGCCGACCGGGTCGAGGTGCTCCAGGTCGAGGCGCTGTGCTGGTGCGGAGCCCGCGCGACGCACAACGCCCGCACGGTCGGCGGGGTCATGGTCGTCGAGGGCGCCCAGGTGGTGGTCGGCGACGTCACCGACTCCGCGGACGAGGTCGGCTACGAGGTGCTGTGCCGCCGCCACCACCGCCGCCGGATGACGGCGGCGTCGGCGCGGGCGGCGGCGCTGTCGCCGGACGTGCTGCCGGTCACCCGGTGACGGCCGGCCCCGGCGCCCCCGACTCCCGGGCCGGCCCTAGGCCGACGCCAGTGCTTTCGTCGGGGACAGCCGGGAAGCGCGGACGGACGGGTAGACACCGGCCACCACGCCGACCACGGCCGCACCGAGGCAGCCGCCGGCCACCGAGAGCGGCGAGATCACCGATGGCCAGCCCTGGTAGGCCGCGTAGCCGACGGTGACGAGGACACCCAGCACGGTTCCCGCGGCGCCGCCCAGCACCGCCAGCGCCACGGACTCGGTGAGGAACTGGACCCGGATCTGGCCCCGGGTCGCGCCCAGGGCCCGGCGCAGCCCGATCTCCCTGCGGCGCTCCAGCACCGAGATCACCATGGTGTTGGCGACCCCGATCCCGCCGACCAGCAGGGCGACTCCGGCGAGCCCCAGGAAGAGCGACGAGAAGGTGTTCTGGGTGGCGCGCTTCGCGGCCAGGGCGTCCGAGGGACGGCTGACCTGGACCTGACCGGGCTGATCGGGGAACACGGTGGCGGGCAGCACGTCCCGCACCTCCTCGATGGCCTCCTCCCGTGCCTTGATGTAGATCACCGTGGGTTTGCCGTCGAACCGCAGGGTCTCCCGGGCAGCGTGCCATCCGGTCAGTACGGCATGGTCGAGGTCGTCGGCCAGGGGGACGGCGCGCAGCACGCCGATCACGGTGAACCACGACGTGCCGATCCGGATCTGCGGGGGCGGGTCGCCGGCGTGGATCTCGCCGATGCCGAGCCGGGTCGCGGCCTGAACACCCAGGACGGCGGTGGGAAACCGTTCGTCGGCACGGCTGAAGTACCGGCCCGACGACACCGATCCGCCCACCACGTCCAGCAGATCGCGCCGGGCCGCGAGAACGGACAGGCCCGCGCCGGAGAAGTCGTTCTCGTCGATCAGGTCGGAACGCCGGACCTGCGCATGCGTGTTGGCCACCGCACTCACCCGGGTGACCGGGCCGATACGCCGCACCATGTCGACCGACTCCTCCGGCAGGGGTACGGGCTTGCTCTGCACCGACACGGACTGCGCCCGCAGCATGTTGGAGCCGAGCGCGGACATCTCGTCCATCAGCGCCCGGTGGCTGGAGGCGGGTATGCCCGTCACCACGACCATCGTGGCGATGCCGATCGAGATCCCGAGCGCCGACAGGGCGGCCCGGAGCTTGCGGGTGCGCAGCCCGAGGAGCCCGAGCCCGAGGAGGTCCGACGGAGCCAGGCGCACCGGCTTGGTCCCGCGGCCGCCGCCGGGGCGGGAGGTCCCGGGAGCCGGTGTCCGGCGCAGAGCGCCGTGTGCCCTTCGCGGCGTCCGGCGGGGTGGGGCGTCAGGAGCGGTCATGGCGAACTCTCGGTCAGTGCGGTGTCTTCGACGAGGCGGCCGTCGCGCATCCGGATCCGCCGGGGCAACTGGGCGGCGATGTCGCGGTCATGGGTGATGACCGCGATCGTGGTGCCTTCCTCGTGGAGCGTTCTCAGCAGCGCCAGCGCGGCGGCGCCGTTGGCCGTGTCGAGTGCTCCGGTCGGTTCGTCGGCCAGGACCAGGGCGGGTTCGTTGACCAGCGCCCGGGCGATCGCGACGCGCTGGCGCTCCCCTCCGGACAACTGCTGGGGCAGGTGGCCGGCGCGGTGCGCCAGTCCCACCCGGGCCAGGGCCTCCTCGGCCAGCCGGTGCCGATGGCGTCTGCGCACTCCGGCGTAGAGCAGGCCGCTGGCGACGTTCTCCGCCGCGGTCAGACCGTCCGTCAGGTGGAACTGCTGGAAGACGAAGCCGAGTCGCCGGCCGCGCAGGGCGGAGAGTTGCCGGTCGGGGAGATCCGCCACGTTCTGCCCTTCGACGATCACATCGCCGCTGGTGGGCCGGTCCAGAGTGCCCATGATGTTGAGGAGGGTGGACTTGCCGGAGCCGGAAGGGCCGACGATGGCCAGCAGTTCGCCGCGCCCGACCGACAGCGAGACCCGGTCGAGGGCCCGGACACCGCCGGGATAGGTCATGGTCGCCTCACGCACGGTGATGACGTCGGTCATGCCGTGGCCTCCACCTTCATGCCCTCCCTGACACCCTCGCCGCTGATCTCGACCAGCCCCTCGGCGAACATGCCCGTCTCGACGGGGACGAGGTCGCCCCCGGCGACGCGGAGGGCGTAACCGCCCTCGCGCAGGGCGAGCAGCGCACCGACGGGCACCGCGAGCACGTCGTTTCGGGACTCGGCCTCGAACTGCGTCTCGACCGGTGCGGAGTCGAGGTCCTTCACGGCTTCCGGGGCGTCGAGCGAGACCGTGACGTTGATCTTGGAGCGTCCCGGCTGGTCCGCACCGTCCTGGCCGCCACGGATGACGCTGCTGATCGCGGAGACCCGGCCCGTGGTCTCGGACCGGTCGGGGAGTACCACGGTGACCCGCTGCTTCCTCTTGATGGACCCGATGTCGAGGGCCTCCACCGGCACGGTCACGGACTTGGTCGTGGAGGTGACCGTCATCAGCTCAGCCGCCTCGTCCCCGGGCTGGACGAGGATCTCGCTGACCCGCACGGCGGTCTGCGTCACCACCACGTCGGAGACGTCGAGGACGCCGGTCGGCTGCATGCCCACCGTCGGCTGCCAGCGCCGGACGGCGGCCATCAGCGAGGACGTGAGCACGCCGTCGCCCTCCTTGACCGTCACCGGCGGGGGAGCCGCCGCCTGTGGGTCCCCCGCCGGTGCCCCGGAGGACGAGGAGTCCGAGGGCGGGGTGCCGCTCTCCTCGGTCGGCGGGGGCTGCGAGCCCGACGCCTCCCCCCGCTCCTCATCCGGACGGTCCGCCCCGGACGCGTCGGGGGCCGCAGGGCGCGACGGCTGGATCCGCGTGCCCGGTGGCGGCTGGCGTCCGATGTCGTACCCGAGCGCCCTGAGGTTGTCGGCGACGACCCGGACGTCCCGGCCGGTGAGGCCGACCGCGTCGAGTCTGCGGTACAGGGGGGTGATGCCGTGGAAGACCACGGTGGGACGCTCGTCGACCCGGTACAGCGGTCGACCGCGCTCGACCGTCGTCCCCTGTTTCGCCAACCAGGTGACGCGTCCCTGTCCTGGGCCGCGGAGGGTGCGCGGGGAGGTGTAGCCGAGCGTGCCCTTGATCTCTCTGGTGCCCGACAGATCGGTCCTGGTGACGGCGACCGTCCTGATCTCGGGACCGCTGTCGGCCGCCGGGGCGCCGGTGTCGTCGCGGGCCCACAGCAGCCCGGCGCCGACCCCGAGCGTGAGGAGCACGGCGGTCGCGGTGACGACGCCGCGACGCGTGAACCTGCTGGAGTGCCGCGCGGGCCGCCGGGGGTCCGGCTCGGGTCCGGGTCCGTCGGCGACCTTACGCAGCATCACGGTGTCCGCGGGGTCGCGTTCACTGCTCACTGAAGGCCTCGATCCGGCACTCGCTGTCGATCTGATCGGCGTTGTCCGGTATGCTCCCGCCCTCCTTGTAATTCCAGCCGCTGCCGTCGGGGAGCGGATCGACCTCCAAGCCCCTGCGGTTATCGCATTCGATCCACTCGCGGTAGTCCGTCATGTAGTTCGGGTTCTTCTTCGGGTCGGTTTCCGAAGGCTGCAACGGCCTCTTGGAGAGGCATTTCTTTTCCGCGGCGGGGTGCTCCTCGGCCACGTTCACGCCCGGGAACCACAAGGAATTCGGATCGATGTCCTCACCGCCTTTGCCGCCCGAGCGCGGGATGTCCACGCCCTGGTCCTTGAGGCAGCGGAGGTAGCCCTGGTACATCCGGACCTCCTCCTCGATCGTGGTGTCCAGCCGGAGTTGGGGACGCCCGGCCTCGGCCGCGGCGGCCGCCGAGGATCCGCTCCCGCCCGGCTTTCCGGAGCCCGCGGAGGCCACGGAGGCCACTTCGGGGTCCCGGCCGCCGCTGCCGTCGGAACAGCCGGAGATCAGGGCGAACGCGGCCCCGGCGACGGCGAGCACCAGGGCGCCGCGACGGGAGCGCCGTGCGCGGAAACCGGAACGACGACGAGTCGATGCGTTTCTCATGCGGTGACTGTGGCAGACGATTGTCAGGAAGGTGTGAGAGGGCGCCGACAGGCCGGAATCCGGCTGCCGTGGCCCGCAATAACATGGAATTGTCAGGAAGTTGTGAGGAAGGGAAAGAGGGCTGGGCCGGCCTCTCGGTGAGCGTTTCCGGTCTAGCATCGGAACCATGAGTGCGAACGTTCTGGTGGCCGAGGACGACGAGAAACAGGCCGAACTGATCCGGCGTTACCTCGTTCACGAAGGTCATGCCGTCACCGTGGTGCACGACGGCCGGACGGTCCTGGACGAGGTCGCCCGGCGGCCGCCGGACCTGATCGTGCTCGACTGGATGCTGCCGCGTCTGGACGGACTGGAGGTGTGCCGCCGGATACGGGCCGCGGGAAATCTGCCCGTGCTGATGCTCACGGCCCGGTCCACCGAGGAGGATGTGCTCCTCGGCCTGAATCTGGGCGCGGACGACTACATGTCCAAGCCCTACCGGCCGCGTGAGCTGGTGGCGAGGGTCCGCACCCTGCTACGGCGCACCCAGCACGCGGATCAGCCGGTTCCGGAGACCCGGCAGGTCCTGGAGGTCGGGCCGCTCACCCTGGATCCGGCCGGCCACGAGGTCTTCTGCCACGGCCGTCCGATCCGTTGCACCCCGGGCGAGTTCCGCATCCTCAGCACCATGGCGGCCTCGCCCGGCCGGGTCTTCACCAGGGCTCAGCTGCTGGAGTGCACCACGGGCCACGACCGGATCATCACGGAACGCGCCGTCGACGTGCACATCATGAACCTGCGGAAGAAGATCGAGATCTCTCCGCGCGACCCCGCGCTCCTGCTGACCGTCCACGGGATCGGGTACAAGCTGACGAGCGGCCGCCGTGGCGACTGAAGTCCCCCTGCGCAACAGCCTGCTGCTGCGGCTGCTGCTGACGTCCCTCGTGATCTCCCTGCTGTCCATCGGGGCGACCGCATGGCTCACGGTGCGCGGTACGAGCCTGGCCATCGAGCAGGAGCGCGGTCAGGTGCTCGCGGACGACGCCGCCATCCAGGACACGCTCACGGGCTTCGCGGCGTCGCACCGTGGCTGGGAGGGCGTGGAACGCACCGTGCGGCAGCTGGCCGAGCGGACCGGCCGCGGTATCGTCCTGACCACGCGGACCCGCCGGCCGATCACCGCGTCCGACCGGGAACGCACCGGTGACCTGCCCGTCAACGCCTCGGCGCTCATCGACCCGTTGCACGTCACGGCCCACCCGGGACAGGGCGTCGACCCCGAGCAGCAGAGCTCCCGCATCGACCCCCGTGCCGTCGGCCCCTACCGCCTCCCCGCCGACGAGCGGGCGGAACTGCGCCGGCTCGCCCGCGCCGAGGTCGAGTGCCTGGCCGACAGGCTGGGGCGTCCGGCGTACATCGTCGAGGGATTCAGCGGCCGGCCCGAGGTCCGGCTCTCCCCGACGGAGACCGAGGCCGCTCCCCTGTGCCTCTCCAAGCAACTGGCGGCCCCCACCAGGACGGAGACCGCCGCACTCGCGGAACTCGAACGGCTCGTCCGGCGCTGCGCGGAGCGCCACCACGTGCCCGCGCCCGAGTCCGTACGGATCGACGTGCGGCTGCGGCCGGAGTACCAGGGTTCCGAGGCGGAGCACACGATCGTCGACGAATGCGTCGAGGAGGGGCGGCGCGAACAGCTCACCGGGCACGTCGCCCCGGCGGCACTGCTGTTCGTCACCGACTCCTCCAGAGCGGCCGTCCGCGTGTTCGACCTGTCCCCGTCCGGAACCCTCCGGATCGTCGGCACCACCGCCCTGGTGCTCGCCGTGACCATCGCGTTGACCACGGTCATCGCCGTCCGCCTGGTACGTCCGCTGCGGGCGCTGGCCGACGCCGCCCGCGCCCCGGACGGGCAGCACATCCGCATTCCGGTCACCACCAAGGACGAGACCGGCTGTCTGGCCGCCGCCCTCAACGACCTCTCGGAACGCCGCGAACGCACCGAGGAGCAGCGCAGGGCCATGGTCAGCGACATCGCCCACGAGCTGCGGACCCCGCTCACCAACATCCGTGGCTGGCTGGACGCGGCACAGGACGGGATCGCCGAACCCGACTCCGCCCTCCTCGCCTCGCTGCAGGAGGAGGCCCACCTGCTCCAGCACATCATCGACGACCTTCAGATGCTCGCCGCCGCCGACGCCGGGACGCTGCACCTCAGCCCGCGCGAGGTGCGCCTGGAGGACCTGATCGGGCAGTCAGCCGCCGCGCACCGGCCGGGAGCGAAGGCCAAGAAGGTCGAGCTGATCGTGCACGCCGCCGGCGATCTGTCGGTCCACGCCGATCCGGTGCGGTTGCGCCAGGTGATCGGCAACCTCCTGTCCAACGCGATACGCCACACCCCTCCCGGCGGCCGGGTCGTCCTCGAAGCCCACCGTGTGCCGTCCGGTGTCGAGCTCCGGGTGACCGACACCGGCTCCGGCATCCCCCCGGACGATCTGCGGCGTGTGTTCGACCGCTTCTGGCGGGGGGACACGTCCCGCAGCAGGAAGACCGGAGGCAGCGGCCTGGGACTGTCCATCGTCAGACAGCTCGTGCGGGCCCACGGCGGAGAGGTCTTCGTGACGAGCCGCCCGGGCATCGAGACGGTCTTCACCGTCCGCGTGCCCCGCGGGACCTCTCCCGGGCGCCGGCCGTAGCGCCATGGCGAGCGGTGGGACGTCCGGGCCGCACGACGGTCACGCGCGGTGTGCCTTCGGCCGATGCGGGCGGCAGCGCCGCCGACCAGGACCAGTCGGCCACCCGCGCGCAGCGTCACCGTGAGCTCGCCGGGGCGGCCGGTCCGGGCCCGGTCACCGCGCTCGCTCCACCAGCGCGAACTGCGCCCCCTCCGGGTCCGTCACCGTCGCCACACGCCCGTGCGCCGAGTCGTGGGCCGGCCTGAGGACCTGCCCGCCGAGGTGGGTCAGATGGTCCAGGGCGTCGCCGAGGTCGGATACCAGGAAGTACGTCACCCAGTGCGCGCCCCGGTCGCGGGGGAGGCACCCGCCCAGGCCGTGGATGCCGGCCACGGGACGCCCGTCCAGCCGCAGCGTCACGTAGTCGAGGTCGGCGGAGACCACCGGCTCCTCCTCGTGGCCGAAAACGGTCCGGTAGAACTTGGCGACGCTCGCCGACTCGTACGTCAGCAGCTCGTTCCAGGCGGGGGTGCCGGCGGCGTCCGAGACGGCCGTTCTTAGGTGCGCGGCGCTCTGCCAGATGCCGAAGACGGCGCCGGAGGGGTCGGAGCCGATCGCCAGCCGGCCGGCGTCGGCTGCGTCCAGCGGGCCCACGCCGATCGTGCCGCCGCAGCCGCGCACCGACTCGGCGGTCAGATCGGCGTCCTCCGAGGCGAAGTAGGGCGTCCACCCGATGGGCAGATGGCGTCCGGGCGGCAACTGACCGATGCCCGCCACCTCCTGACCGTCGAGCAGCGCGCGCACAGAGGGGCCGAGCTGCTGGGCTCCGGGCCGGAACTCCCAGCCGAACAGCGCCCCGTAGAACTCCTCGGTCACGGCCAGGCCGTGCACCATCAGGCTCACCCAGCAGGGTGTGCCGGGCGCGTGCCGAGCGGGTCCGCCGCCGTTCGGGCCGGCTGACTCCCGTGCATCGGTCATCGTCACTCTCTTCTCGGCCTCGTGGGGGCCGTGCTCTTCGCAGCCCTTGTGGGGCACGCCCTGGGGGCGGCTGTCGTCGGGGAGGATGCCCGATGTGCGGAGCACTGTCCCCGGCGGCGCGCTTGTCGGCAGGTGTCGTTCAGCTGTACAGCACGTGCTCGATCCGGTACTTAGTGTGATCGACCCGGTCCGGCGGAGCAGAGTAGCCGGACATCGCCGGCTCGGCCACCCGGTGCGCGAGGATGGAGGCCATGAACGCCATCATCTCCGCTTCCGACCTCGCGACCGGTCTGACGGGCCCTCGCCCCCCGGTCCTGCTCGACGTCCGCTGGCAGCTCACCGCGGCCAAGGCGGCCGGTGAGGAGCCGTTCCACGGCCGGGCCGCGTACGAGGCAGGACATCTGCCGGGAGCCGTTTTCGTCGACCTGGACAGGGAGTTGGCCTCCGCGCCGGGTGCGGGCGGCCGGCATCCGCTGCCGGATCTCGGGGTGTTCGGCGCCGCGATGCGCCGTGCGGGCGTGTCGTCCGGGACACCGGTGGTCGTCTACGACGGCGGACAGGGCTGGGCGGCCGCCCGGGCGTGGTGGCTGCTGCGCTGGACCGGTCACCCGGACGTGCGGGTCCTCGACGGCGGGTTGCCGTCCTGGGAGGGCCCGTTGGAGACGACGGTGCCGACGCCCCAGGAGGGTGACTTCATGCCGGAGCCGGGCGCGGCGGGGCTGCTCGACGCGGACGCCGCCGCGGTGCTGGCGCGCTCCGGGGTGCTGCTCGACGCGCGGGCGGGGGAGCGGTACCGGGGCGACGTGGAGCCGATCGACCCGGTGGCCGGGCACATCCCGGGCGCGGTCTCGGCGCCCACCGCGGACAACGTGGGAGCGGACGGTCGCCTGCTGCCCGCGGAGAAGCTCCGGCAGCGTTTCAAGAGGCTCGGCGTCTCGGAGAGTTCACGCGTGGGCGTGTACTGCGGCTCGGGTGTCTCCGCGGCCCACCAGGTCCTGGCGCTCGCGGTCGCGGGTGTTCCGGCGGAGCTGTACGTGGGCTCGTGGTCGGAGTGGTCCTCGGACCCGGAGCGGCCGGTCGCGGTGGGACCGGATCCCCGGTAGCCGGGCGGCATCGGCCGACGCCCCTACCGCAGCGGCAGACAGCGGGCCGCGCCCCGGAAGGCGCGGCCCGGGCTCGTGCAGCCGGTGCGGCTACTCCTGCTTCTTGCGCCGTGTGCCGAACACGATCTCGTCCCAGCTCGGGACCGCCGCTCTCCGGCCGGGGCGCACCCCGTCGGCCTCGGCCTGGCGGTCGGTGGCTCCGATGAGCCGGTCGCGGTGACTGCCCACGGAGCGCGGCATGAGGACGTCCGCGTAGGCGGAACCGGCCGAGGCCGCGGGAGCCGGCGGCTCCTCCGCCTCGGACTCGGCGACGACGGGCTCCTCCTCCGGCTCGGCCGCCGGCAGTTCCGGGACGACCAGGTCGCCCCGGAAGCTCGGCACCGCCTCGAGCAGGCTGGTGAGGGAGTCACGCTCGCCGGTGCTCTCCTCGAGCGGTTCGGACGCCTGCACGGGCAGGCCGAGCCGCTCGCGGTCGGCGGTACGGTCCAGCGGTCTGTCACGAGGCAGCCGCGCGATCCGCGGCACGAACGGGAAGCTGGGCTCGGGCGCGGCCAGGTCGTCGGACTCGCCGATCAGGGACCGCGCCTCGTCGTCGACGGCCTGGACGAGCCGCCGGGGCGGGTCGTACGTCCAGCTCGCCGAGTGCGGTTCGCCCGCGACGCGGTAGACGAGCATGACCTCCCACGTGCCGTCGTCGCGACGCCACGAGTCCCACTGCACCGTGTCCTTCTCGGCGCCGCGCAGCAGCAGCCGCTCCTGCACGGCCTCGCCCAGCGGTGGACCGGAGGTCTCGCCGGGGCGGCGGACGGGAGTCTTGCGGGCACGCTCCGCCATGAACGCGCGCTCGGCGAGCACCGGGCCCTCGAAGCGTCGGACGCGGTCGACGGGGATGCCGGCCATTTGCGCGACCTCTTCCGCGGTCGCGCCTGCACGTATGCGGGCCTGGATGTCGCGGGGGCGGAGGTGGCTCTCCACCTCGATCTCGATCTGGCCGAGGCGGGGACGGTCGCCGCGCACGGCGGCGCGGAGCCGTTCGTCGATCGGAAGCGTGTACTCCGTGCTGTCCGCAGCCTTCAGCACCAGCCGTGTGCCGTCATTCGAGACGGCCACGACACGCAGTTCGGGCATGGGGACCTCCCGGGTGGTGCCTGCCGACGTCACGTGCGTCGCTGCTTCCGCTAGTCGAGTGTGGCCTGCCCGGGTGCAGCCTGCCACAACCTTGCCGAGTTGCCCGGCGTGTCGGGCGCTGGCCCTGGATCGCCGTTATGGCACGGTAACCTATTTCGCAACGCTAAGTGACGAAAGCTGTCACTCTGCGCAACTAGCTCCCTCCCGGCGGTCCTTGACGGACCCGGGCACCCTGACGGGAGACCGGACCCAGGGCTCGTCACAGTACTCCATTTGGGCCACGTGCGTGGATTGGCACGCCGCCCGACTTTCGACAAGAGGTGGGACCTGGCCGTCGTGTGCCCGGATTTCTCGATCTTGAACGTGGGGAACTTCACCTCGTGACCCGAGGCGGGATGACGGGTTCCGGTACGGCGCCTACCCCCCCAGGACCCGCCGCAGGTAGTCGTTCTGGAACCGCCGGTCGGGGTCGAGACGGTCCCGCAGCGCCGTGAACTCCCCGAAGCGCGGATACACCCGGGAGAGGTACTCGGCGTCCCTGGCGTGCAGCTTGCCCCAGTGCGGGCGGCCCTCGTGGGCGACGAAGATGCGTTCGGCGGCGGTGAAGTACCGCTGGTAGGGCGTGCCCCGGAACATGTGGACGGCGATGTACGCGCTGTCCCTGCCCGACGCGGTGGACAGGGTGATGTCGTCGGCCGGCGCGGTGCGCACCTCGACGGGAAAGCTGACCCTGAGCCCGGAGCGGTCCACCATCGCCTTCAGCTCGCGCAGCGCGTCGGTGACGGCCGTGCGCGGAACCGCGAACTCCATCTCCACGAACCGCACCCGGCGCGGGGACGTGAAGACCTTGTACGGGATGTCCGTGTACGTCCGCGCGGAGAGGGCCTTGCTGGAGACCTGTGCGATGGCCGGGATCGCGGCGGGCGCCGCGCGACCGACCCAGTTGGCCACCTGGAAGACCCCGTTGGAGAGGAACTCGTCCTCGAACCAGCCCCTGAGCTGCGGCACGGGCTTCTCCGGGCCGACGCTGCGATTGTTGCGCTTGGTGTTGGTGTTCCCGGTGTGCGGGAACCAGTAGAACTCGAAGTGCTCGTTCTCGGTATGGAGCTCCTCGAAGTCGGCGAGCACCTTCTCGAAGGGCATCGGCTCCTCGCGCGCCGTGAGCAGGAAGACCGGCTCGATCGCGAAGGTGATCGCGGTGACGATGCCCAGGGCGCCGAGGCCGATGCGGGCGGCCGCGAAGACCTCCGGGTTCTCCTTCTCGGAACAGGTCAGGACGGAGCCGTCGGCGATGACCAGTTCCAGACCCTTGATCTGGGCGGCGATCGACGCGGAGTCGCGGCCGGTTCCATGGGTGCCCGTACTGGTGGCCCCGGAGACGGTCTGCTCCATGATGTCGCCCATGTTCGTGAGCGACAGCCCCTCACGGGCCAGGGCCAGGTTGAGCCTCTTGAGCGGGGTGCCGGCCTCCACCGTGACCGTCATGTTCTCCCGGTCGATGTGGCGTATGCCGGTCAACAGTTGAGGACGGATCAACAGCCCGTCCGTCGTGGCTATGGAGGTGAAGGAGTGCCCTGTGCCGACGGCCTTCACCCTCAGGCCGTCCTCGGCGGCCTGCCGCACGGCGGCGGCCAGCTCGTCGACGGAGGCCGGGGTGACCTCCCGCGCGGGGCGCGCCGAGACGTTGCCGTCCCAGTTACGCCACGTGCCGTTCTTTCCGTTCGCTGCGCTGCTCAACGGAGCCTCCCCGACCCGGTGCCGGTCGCTTGAGCCGGCGGTACCCCAGGAAACCGACCGCGACCGCGACGGCCCCGGACACCACCGGAACCCCGTACCCGGCGCGCGCCCCGGCCGCGTCGATCACCCAGCCGGCCGCGGAGGAGCCGAGCGCGACGCCGACCGCGAGCCCGGTGCTCACCCAGGTCATGCCCTCGGTGAGCTGCGCGCGTGGTACGTGCTCCTCGATCAGGGACATCGTCGTGATCATCGTCGGTGCGATGGACAGCCCCGCAACGAAGAGCGCCACGGCCAGAGACGGCAAGTCTCCGACCAGTAGGAGGGGGATCATACTCACGCCCATGGCGCACACGCCCAGCAGCCACCGGCGTTCCGGTGCCCCGGCGAAGCGCAGCAGCCCGAAGACCATGCCCGCCGCGCAGGAGCCGGCCGCGTACAGCGCGAGGACCACGCTCGCGGCGGCCTTGTGCCCCTGCTCCTCGGCGAACGCCACGGTCACCACGTCGACCGCCCCGAAGAGCGCTCCGGTGGCGACGAACGTGGCCACCAGGACCTGCAGCCCCGGCGCGCGCAGCGCGCTGCCGCCGCCCCTGCGCTCGCGCGGGTGCGGCTCCGGCTCGGTGGCGCGCTGCGCGGTCAGCCAGAAGACGCCGACGGCCAGGAAGCAGGCGGCGAGCAGCGGGCCGGCCTCCGGGAACCAGGCCGTGGACAGGCCGATCGAGATGATCGGCCCGAAGATGAAGCACACCTCGTCGACCACGGACTCGAAGGAGTACGCGGTGTGCAGCTGCGGCGTGCCCCGGTACAGCACCGCCCAGCGGGCCCGGATCATCGCGCCGACGCTCGGTACGCAGCCGATGCCGACGCACGCCGCGTACAGCACCCAGTCCGGCCACCCGTAGTGCGCCGCCAGCAGCAGGACGGCCGCGGCGGCCAGCGAGATCAGCGTCGCCGGGCGCAGTACGCGCCGCTGCCCGTACCGGTCGACCAGCCGGGAGACCTGCGGCCCGGCCACCGCGGCGGACAGCGCGATGGTCGCCGACAGCGCACCCGCCAGCCCGTACCGGCCGGTCAGCTGGGAGACCATCGTGACCACGCCGATGCCCATCATCGACAGCGGCATCCGGCCGAGGAAGCCCGCGGCGGAGAAACCCCTGGTGCCGGGCGCGGCGAACAGGGCGCGGTAAGGGCTGGGCAACGAAGGCTCCGAAAATGACTCAGTAAGCTGCGAACGCAGTCGGGACAGCTTACGTCTCCCACCGTCCCCGTGCACCGTCCGGGTCCCTCGGAGCCCGGCGCCCGCGCCCGTGTCCCCCCGCCGTTTCCCCGCTGTCAGTGCAGGGTGGCAGGATCGGAGTCATGCCAGACGCGCGCGATGTGAGCCCCTACGACGCCCTGCTCCTGCTCTCCTTCGGCGGCCCGGAGGGCCCGGACGACGTGGTCCCGTTCCTGGAGAACGTGACGCGCGGGCGCGGCAT